>JADGBM010000014.1 GCA_015231515.1 Desulfobulbaceae bacterium | reverse complement strand
TTCGCACTCAACGGCATGCCCGTCAAGGAAACCTAATTTCTCAGATAGCTGCAGAGGAATTACAATCTGATTACAGGAAGTGCTACTGTCGACTTTGATTTTGAATTTATTCACCATAGATAACTAATCCTTTTTTGATTAATGTTCTTAACACCTTTGAGTATAACCGGAGGAAAAACCCTTATGTGGCAAGCATTTTTCAATAGCCCCTTACATGTCCTTAGATGTTACTGCTGGGAAATAGTCAAGATCATTACATAACGTATTATGGTAATTTTTGAAATATTGAAAGGTTACACCAAAATACGGAACGAAATTTTTAAATCTTTAGATGATAGATTACATTCTGTAATCTATCAGGAAAAGGGAAGAATATTATCTGTATTAACAGGCTTCGAATCTAATTTGCCTCCTGACAAGGATCTATATTTCTTCCTGGAAATATAAAGGTTTTATTTGAATGACAGTTGTTTGCTTTTTGCACGCCCCTTTTTAATTGGACACAATTCGTTTTTTAGTCCAGAAATTTGCTGTTTTAAAAATATCATTTGTTCAGAGTCTTTTTTGGCTATCAACTTTTCAACCTGTTGTTTTAAATCATCAATCTGCCCGACAAGGTTTTCATTTTTTTGAATTTCGACCGTTTCTCGATGTTTTATTTGATTATTTTCTTTTTCGAGAGATCTGATCATTTCTTGATATTCCTTATCACTTTGAGTTTTTTCATTGTGAAAGGCCTTTATCTTATGCTCAAAATCAGCCCCCGACTTTTCGTGCTGTCCGATAGTGATTTGGGCAATTTTATGTAAAGCAGCAAGGTCCGTTTTTTCACGTTCCAGAGCATTATTTCTTCGCAGCAAGTCTGCTACTCCATTTTTTGTTGAAGTAATTTCTCCCTGTAATTCAGCAATTAAACGGAGTTGTTTATGCTTATCTTCCGTTATTGACGACAGTTCTTCCTCCTGCCTCGCAATTGTCACCTCAAGCTCTTTAATTTGCTCTAAATCTTCTCGCCTTTGGACTTCAAACCTAGAACATTTCTGATCAAAATTTGAGGTGAGACCGTCAATCGAATTACGAATCTCACCGTTAACTATAGGCCAAGTAGCTTGTGCATTCATAGTTACTTTATTAACAAAATCATTAAACCAAATAGGCATCGGCGACTCTTCCACCTTGTCAGTTTGCCTAAAGTACTCATCAATAATCTGGACACATCTGCTATATTGTCCACCAACAATCCTTTGGATCTTTGTTGGTGTAATTTCCTCCACACGTAGACCCTTACAAATCATTTGTTTGATTGCATCAAAGTACTTTTCTTTATCTATTGCAGGTCGCGCCATTGCAATTCCCTCTCGAATCTTAGGGGTAAATAAATAACTTACAAATTAACTAACTAATTTTGCGGTAATACCCTCATCTACCCATCAGATTTTCCATTTGAGTAGATAAATACTTTCTATTTATGGCTGCATTTTCTAGTTATCCCTGATAGGGACAATCTTAGCGTTTAACCGGCAACGATTTGTATAAAGCTTACTTATATCTTCATGATTTCGAACCGAAATAAAATCATTCAAGCTTATGGCCAAAAACTCCTCTTTTGTCTGACTATTAAGACGTGTTACACCGGCATCCAATGCTTTCAGTGCACTTATCCAGTACCAAGTCGACCCACCTTCATGCTGGTGCAGATAAGCAAACCAGAACGGCATTTTAGTTATTATTTCGTAGGATAACGCCCTGTACAACTCGTCTTTATTCAAAGTGAAGTATCCGCACGAAAGACTGTAATTTTTGGCATCTACCGCTATCATGCTGATACCCTCTAAAAGTAAAAAGAAGTCTGGCCTTTTCATCGTTTTAGCAAAAGTATGCAAAAATGATTTAATATCCTGTTTGACTGGAAAATAAGTCAACCCGTTTTCTTGAAACCAACTATTCAATCTGTCTTCACCTTCATTTCCTCTGATCATTATTTCCGTATTTTCTTGGCACATTGCTGTTCCTCCGAGTTATTTTGTTATGAGTTTAGTCTTAAAAATTCTGTTTAATAAGGCGTTCAAAAGCTGACCCATCTTTTCTGGTCAAATTGGGAACAAAACGCGAATAAACCCTGAAAAGCATTACTGTCGTGGAGTGTCCCATCTGACGTGAAATCCACTCAGGACTCTCACCAGATGCAAGCCAAAGTGTAGCTGCAGTATGGCGTGTCTGATAAGGAATTCTTTTACGCAAATTCAATAAATCAAGGAGTGGATACCAAACTCTTTTTGTAACGTTATAGTGTTTTAAAGGATTGCCTGTTCGTCCGCAAAATACGTAATCAAAATTTCCGGTTGCATTCTTTTGTTCTGTTAGGGCGTTAAATACCAATTCTGACATATCTATACTTCGAAAAGAGCCATCGTTTTTTGTGTAGACCATCTGTCCTTCTACTAAAGCTTCACGCACTAAAATTTGCTTTCTCTCAAGATCAACAAACTTCCACTGCAAACCATCAATTTCACTTGTTCGCATTCCAGTAAAAAACCGGACAGTATAATAGTTACGAAAATCAGTTCTTACATTATCGATAATGATTTTTACTTCTTCCATGGTAAAAGGTTCCACATCACTTTTGGGTACTTTAAGAGATTTGATCCCATGATAGGGAGATGAAAAATTAAACCGATTTGCTGCTTCATTGAGAATCATACGAAGAGGATTCATAATATGATTAATTCTGGAAGGTGAAATTGTTTTCCCCTTCCTTCCTTTAATATTTAATAATGAAGATCTAAATTCCATAATTTCAGCTTTAGTAATGCTACTGATTTCTTTATTGCCAAATGTAGGAATTAAATATTTATCAAGAATACCTTGGTTGGTTTTATAATGTGTATCCCGCCACTCGATATTCATTTCTTCCATCCACTTCATAGCAAACTTATCAAACAAAGGAACATTGGCTCCTGAGTTAAAAGAAAAACTGTTCTCAATTTTTTTTGCAATCGGGCTGTTCGGGAAATATTTACCGTAAACAAAAGTGCCTAAGGTGATTTCGGCATCAATTTTTTCTAATATTTTTTGCAAACGTTTACGATTTAAAGGAGTATCTTTGAGGGTTGTCTGCTCACGACAACGTTTTCCGAGATAGTTAATATCAAAATATAAATTTTTAGTTTCTTTTCTTGCTCTTATTTTAGACATTACACAAACCTCCATTTGCCATTGGGATTCCAATTGATTGATCCGTTGAATACTTCGTAATGTCTTTTTCAATTTTTTCCCAAATGAACAAAATTTTTCGACCGCCAAATGGACGTATGTAATGAACTCCTTCAAACAGAACACTGTCCTTTAAACGGTTCCTTATTGTGCGTGCATCATATTTAATTTTAGAAGCAAGTTCCTCTGTGGTTAAAAAAGTTTGTGACATTGTACACCTCATTTGATATTGTTATTCAATAAACAAAATCAACTATCAAGTAGATTTTGTATCTTCTATAGATACAAAATAAACTATATAATATAATCTGTCAACTACTTAGATGTTTTTATATCCCCAGGAGATAATTTAACTACAATGATAAAATGCCATTTATCAAGATTGCTTGGAGAAAAAAGAATAAGGCCAGCTGAAATTCACAGAGATACTGGAATTAACAAGGGTACTCTTAGCAGAATGTATAACGAGAAAATTGTCAGAGTCGACTTAGATGTTCTAGATAAAATTTGTGAATACCTACAATGTTCTGTAGGTGAAATTTTGGAGTATCAAGCAAATGATCCAGACAACCATTCAGGCTAATACTCATTTTGGAGTGGGTATCATTTTCTGAATGATAGTATGCAAATTAAAGATGTCACAGATTTGTCACAATTCTGTCACAATACGCAAAAAAGGGACTAACTATTTCTAGTTAGTCCCTTACATTTACTGGCGGAGCTGACCGGGCTCGAACCGGCGACATCCTGCGTGACAGGCAGGCACTCTAACCAACTGAGCTACAGCTCCTAATATGTGGTGGGCGGTACAAGGTTCGAACTTGTGACCCTCGGCTTGTAAGGCCGATGCTCTCCCAGCTGAGCTAACCGCCCGCGAAAAGCAGAAACCTTTTTAACCCGACACCTACCTTAAGTCAACATTTTTTATCGATTACCAAACAAAAAAAAGATTACTTTTTTTTCAGTAGAATTAATGATGTACAGGCTTTTAATGGGCAATATTTACGGGCAGAGCAGCCGGTTGATTTGCAGCAAGTATATCAGGACAAAATAGTGTATCAGAACACTCTTTAAACAGGGTGTCGCCCTTTTTAATTGCCAAAGCCTTCTCAAGAACGTCATCAACATGATCAACTAGTTCAATATGCAGGCTTTTTAAAATTTTGGCCGGCACATCGTTTAGGTTTCGTTCGTTATCCTTGGGAATTAAAACATGTGTTATATTCCCACGCCTTGCCGCAAGAAGCTTTTCAGTAAGTCCTCCGATAGGAAGAATACGGCCACGCAGAGTTACCTCACCAGTCATTGCAATATGCCTGTGAACCGGAACCTGAAGCAACGCCGAAACGATCGATGTTGTCATCGTTATTCCAGCCGATGGTCCATCTTTTGGTATGGCACCTTCAGGTACATGCACGTGTATATCGAGTTTCTGGTAAAAATCTGGGTTCAGTCCAAGCCGAGTTGAGCGAGAACGGACATAACTCATGGCGGCCTGCGCTGACTCCTGCATTACCTCACCAAGCTTTCCGGTGATGGTCAGTTTTCCGGCACCAGGCATCAGCACAACTTCAATCTGTAACAACTCACCACCAACTTCTGTCCAGGCAAGTCCGGTGGTCAATCCAACTGTATTTTTCTCTTCGGCCAAGCCGAATCTGTAGGATGGTGTCCCCAGAAACTTCAGTACAGCCTTGGCGTTTACGTTATATTTTTTGGCACTCTTGTTCTTTTGACGGTCACGTGCGATTTTTCGGTAAATGCTGGCAATACTACGTTCAAGATTTCTAACTCCAGCTTCACGAGTATAGCGACGAACAATTTCCATAATGCCATCATCAGTAAAGGCAACATCGTTTTTCTTAAAACCGTTTGACTCTTGCTGTTTCAGAACCAGATACCCTTTAGCGATTGACAACTTATCCTCTTCTGTGTACCCGTCAAGACGAATTATCTCCATCCTGTCTTGAAGCGGTACCGGTATAGAGTGCAGGTTGTTCGCTGTAGTTATAAAAAAGATATCAGAGAGGTCGTAGTCCAGGTCAAGGTAATGATCGTTAAATGAGTTATTCTGCTCAGGATCAAGCACCTCCAGAAGTGCCGATGATGGATCACCACGAAAATCAGTGCTCATCTTGTCAACTTCATCAAGGCAAAACACTGGATTGTTGACCTTTACTTTCTGTAGAGACTGAATGATCTTCCCGGGCATAGCGCCAATATAGGTTCGTCGATGACCGCGAATTTCCGCCTCGTCTCGAACACCACCCAGTGACAAGCGAACAAACTTGCGATTCATGGCACGAGCCACAGACTTACACAGAGAGGTTTTCCCCACGCCAGGAGGCCCGACCAGGCAAAGAATCGGCCCCTTAATCTTCTTGACTTGGGCTTGAACAGCCAGATATTCAAGGATACGTTCTTTGGCTTTCACCAGACCGAAATGGTCTTCATCCATGACCTTTTCAGCATTTATAATATCAATTTTTCCCTTTGATTTCTTTTTCCACGGCAGACTTAAAATTGAATCAATATAATTTCGAACAACAGTCGCTTCAGCGGAGGAAGGTGGCATCATTTTAAGCTTTTTAAGCTCCTGAGTTGCCTTGTTTTTTGCCTCTTTTGTAAGCCTATGGTCTTGAATCTGCTCTTCAAGCTCGTTGAGCTCATTAGCCGTATCTTCAGACCCATCACCTATCTCTTTCTTTATTACGCGCATTTGCTCAGAGAGATAATAATCACGCTGAGTCTTCTCCATCTTCTTTTTGACTTTTGAGCGAATGTCACCTTCGATAGAGACGATCTCTATCTCACGGTTTATAATCTTCAAAACGACTTCAAAACGATCCTCAAGTGCTACCGTTTTAAGAATAGTCTGTTTTTCGTCTGTATTAATGGGCAGGTGCGACGTAAGAACATCTACAAATTTGCCGGGATCTTCTATTTTGGCCAGTGATGTAACTATCTCACCAGGTATTTTCTTATTGATGCCTGAATACTGTTTAAAAGTACCCAGCAATTCACGCATATAGGCTACAACCTTGTACCCACCGGCAAGACCTTCTTGAAACTCCTCCACCTCAACAGTAAAAAAGTTCTGATTATGGGGGAATTTTATTATTTTTGCTCTGCGTTTACCTTCTACCAAGGCCTTAATAGTACCATCGGGCAGACGGAGCAGCTGTAACACATTAGCAATGGTGCCGATAGAGTTAACATCTTTTTCCTGAGGGTCGTCAACACTGGCATCCAACTGGGTCGAGAGAAATATCTCTGTTCGACTAGACATGGCATTTTCCAAGGCCTTAATCGACTTACCGCGACCAACAATAAGCGGTGCAACCATATAGGGGAACAAAACAATATCCCGCAACGGCATCATTGGGTAAATTTTATTTTCTAGTTTTATCTCAGACATATCCAGGTTTCATGTTGGTTAGGTGACAATGCTGCTTACAAAAATAAGTTTTAGGCACTTTTTTTCTCATTTTCGTAGAGAACAACCGGATAATCGCCATTAAGAATAACTTGCTCACTTATGACGCACTCACGTACATTTTCCTGCGATGGCAACTCATACATTATATCCAACATAGCCTCTTCCATCACAGAACGAAGCCCTCGCGCCCCGGATTTACGCTTAACAGCCTCCTTGGCAATTGCAGTAATAGCACCCTCTGTAAATCGCAAACGTATATTGTCGTACTCAAAAAGCTTCTCATATTGTTTCGTCAGTGCGTTCCTGGGCTCTCGCAAAATCCGAACCAGATCACTCTCATCAAGCTCGTTCATTGTGGCGATCACGGGCAACCGACCAACAAATTCAGGAATCAGACCAAATCGGAGTAGATCCTCCGGTTGAACCATGGCAAGAACCTCGCCCATTCTTTTCTTAGTCTCACCGACGACCTTAGCTCCAAACCCCATGGATTTTGTTCCATTTCGTTTTTTGATAACACCGTCGAGATTTACAAAGGCACCACCACAAATAAAAAGAATATTGGTAGTATCAATCTTAATATATTCTTGCTGAGGATGTTTTCTTCCACCCTTAGGCGGCACAGAAGCAATCGTACCCTCAATGATTTTCAATAAGGCCTGTTGAACGCCCTCACCAGAAACATCACGGGTAATTGAAGCAGAATCGGACTTCTTGGCAATTTTATCGATTTCATCAATATAGATAATTCCTTTAGCAGCACTTTCAACATCCTGGTCAGCAGCTTGAAGGAGGCTGACGAGTATATTTTCTACATCTTCACCGACATAACCAGCTTCAGTCAGTGTTGTGGCATCAGCCATAGCAAACGGAACATTTAAAATTCGCGCAAGGGTCTGGGCCATCAAGGTTTTTCCACTACCAGTGGGGCCGATAAGAATTATGTTGCTTTTATGTAACTCAACCTCATTATCTAAGTGGCGCTGAACTCCAATCCTTTTATAATGATTGTGAACAGCTACCGAAAGCACACGCTTAGCATGATCTTGCCCTATGACGTATTCATCAAGTTTATCCTTGATCTCCATCGGCTTCAGAAGTTTTTCTTCGGCACGGGCAACTTCCTTCTGATCACGATCCTCTAATACTATTTCATTGCAAAGCGCTATACATTCGTCACAGATGTAAACCGTAGGGCCAGCTATAAGCTTTTTAACATCATCCTGACTTTTGCCACAAAAAGAACAAACAACTACATGATCATCATGTTTTTTGGCCATTACTCCTCCTCAAAAGGTTTTCGTCGGGACAGAACCTTATCAATGATGCCATATTTTTTAGCCTCAACTGCACTCATAAAATAATCACGTTCGGTATCGCGCTCTATTTTGGCAGTTTTTTGGCCCGTGTGTGTTGCAAGAATTTTATTTAGATCGCTTCGCATCCGGATAATCTCTTTTGCGTGAATATCGATATCAGTTGCCTGCCCCTGATATCCTCCCATGGGCTGATGGATCAGAATCCTCGAGTTAGGCAGGGCATAACGCTTACCATTTGTACCGGCGGCCAGCAAAAAAGCACCCATACTGGCAGCCTGCCCCATGCAAAGAGTCGCAATGTCACATTTAACATAATTCATGGTGTCGTATATTGCCATACCAGCTGTCACGACCCCACCCGGAGAGTTTATATAAAAAGTTATATCTTTATCCGGATCCTCAGCCTCTAAAAACAACAACTGAGCAATAATAATGTTAGCCACATCGTCGTTAACAGCCGTTCCTAGAAAAATAATACGCTCTTTAAGCAGTCGTGAATATATATCATAAGCACGCTCGCCACGAGGGGTTTGCTCGACAACCATTGGGATCAAACTCATTATTTATCTCCGCCGCCAGCATTTACGCTATTTTTTTCCTGCAGCTGATCTTCCGGAACAAATAAAACTTTTGCTTCTTCACGAACAAATGCAAGAATTTTTTCACTTAAAAGTTCATTCATAAAAGGAAGCATATTATTCCGCCCCTTAAAATACTCTTTCACCTCAGGAATGGACATATTGTACTGCTGAGCAATTCGGGCATACCCTTTTTCGATATCCGCATCAGCAAGTTTTATCCCTTCAACTTCAGCGATTTTTTTAAGAATAAAATCGCCTTTAACTCGTTTTTCAGCGACAGGTTTGAAGTGCTTTGCCATTTCATCCCGGTTCATTCCGGCAGCTTCAAGCGTAAGTCCCTGATTCTGGAGGTTATTTTCTATTTCTTTTACAGACTCGTTGATCTCATAGGCAACAAGCCGTGCAGGAAGGTCAAAATCATGTGCATCTATAAGTTTGCCGACAATTTTATCGGTTATATCGCCTTCAACTCTCTTCTCTTTATCTTTACGGATTTTTTCGCTAATACTTGATCGTAAATCATCTAAGGATTTAAAATCCTCACTGACATCTTTAGCAAAATCGTCATCGAGATCTGCTAAAATTCGTTCCTTGACATCTTTAACGGTGATTTCAAAATCAATGGTTTTGCCGGCAAGCAGCGGATTTGCATTATCAGCAGGAAAATCAACAGAACGTTTAACCTGTTCGCCCTTTTTTAAACCAAGAAGCATAGTTTCGAACTCTTTTCCATTTCGATTAGAGCCGATGTCAACAGGGTATTCCAAACCTGCAATCTGCTTCATGGCCTCACCTTCGTGAAAACCTTGAAAGTTGATAATTACCAGATCATCCTGTTTTGATACCGCATCTTCTACAACCTTAAGAGGTGCCATCTCCCGACGGGTTAACTGAAGTGCCATTTCAACCTCTTCATCAGTAACAGAAATCTCAGCATGCTCAACTTCGATTCCCTTATACTGTTTAAGCTCAAATTCAGGTTTAATCTCTATCTCTGCTTCATATGAGAAGCTGCCATCTTCAATAAAATCAAAGGCTTTAATGTCAGGATGAACCACAGCATCAAGTTTGACTTGTGCAAGTGCATCAAAATAGGTCTCTTGAATAAGTTTTTCAGAAAGATCCGCCTTAACGCGGTCGCCAAAACTTTTTTCTAATACTTTCTGAGGTACTTTACCCTTACGAAAACCTTTAATAGCAACTTCCGATTTAATTTTTTTAAAGGCGGCAGCCATTTTAGGGGAAACAAACTCATTAGGCAGAACGATTTTCATCGACCTTCTCAAGGCACCAATATTTTCAACAGCAACTTCCATTTTAATTAATCCTCATTTGAATTATGCAACAGGGCAGAAAAGATAAAATCGACTTTCATACAAAGAAAAACACGCCTTATCTATGGTAGACAGGCGCTTTATCTCATCAACACACATCTATGAATAGGTTGGTGCGAGCGGGGAGACTCGAACTCCCAAGCCGTGAAGCACTGGTTCCTAAGACCAGCGTGTATACCAATTTCACCACGCTCGCAAACAGAGTTAAAATAATCAACTTTGGATATTCAGTCAACCCAGCATTACAAATAAATAAATTGACATCAGCTGGTATACTTGATAGCTAATTGTCTTTCGTTTTAACCGATAATACGTATTGTTAGGAAATAGCTATGACCTCATCCCTGAGTAACAATTTCAAACCAAACGGGCTGGCAACACTCATTGGCAGCCTGCCTGTGGCCACATACAGTGAAGCACTTGACTGGATCACCACCTATACACCTGAAATACCCCTCTGGCCGCAACTGCCGTCCAATCCCCTTGAAGGAATGATGAATCAGTTCATTGAAGGTTTACCCGGAATAGTTGAATCTGACGGAAGCACATATTTCACTCTGAGCGCCGACAACTTTGAAGAAGAACAACTTGCTTTTTTTGAAGAATATATCTCTACAGTAGAGAATCCGGCCTCAACATTGACATCTCGGTTTACAGTCAGCAAAGAGCGCGCAAACGGAATATACGAACTCAAAAAATTAATTCAAAAAAACCTGACCAATCCCGTTGCTATCAAGGGCCAGATTACTGGGCCCTTCACCCTTCTAGCCGGCATAACTGACCAGGATAAACGCCTTGGTTATTATGAACCTGCCTTTCGGGAAATGGCGGTAAAGGCCCTTGCCATGAAAGGTGCGTGGCAGGTTGAGTTTTTAAAAGAGCTTAATTTACCGACAATTATCTTTATTGATGAGCCGGCTTTAGCCGGGCTAGGGTCTTCAGCCTTTATCAGTATTGATAAGGCTGATATCTCTCAAGATCTTAACGAAGTTATCGATTCGATTAAGGGTTCCGGCGGCATTGCAGGAATTCACGTATGTGCCAATACCGACTGGAGCTTTATTTTTTCACTCAACCTGGATGTCTTAAGTTTTGATGCTCATGGTTTCTTTGACAAACTTGTTACCTGCCTTGGGCAAGTACATAGTTTTTTAGACCGCGGCGGAATCATAGCCTGGGGAATCGTACCAACAGCGAATGCCGAAATCATTGCCAAAGAATCGATTGACTCATTAGTTACAATGTGGGAAGTACAGGCAGCACAACTCGTCAATGACAAATGGGATTTAAAATCTATATTGGGGCAAACGCTTATTACCCCAAGTTGCGGGACAGGTGCTATCGGCGCTGGACCGGCCAAACAGGTTCTTGAACTGGCTCATGGTGTTTCTCAAACCTTGCGCAGTAAATATTATTAAAAAGTTACGCACTTTAAACAGGATTCACATGGAAGAGTTAAATCAGGTTTTACGACAAAGACGCCAAAAAGCTCAAGAGCTTGAAGATTTAGGTACCACACTTTACGCAAACGATTTTCAACCAACCCACAAAGTTGCAGAACTCATAGCACATGAAGATACTGTTCGTAATGCTGCCGAGGAGCATATCGGTCCTGAATGGACAATTGCTGGAAGAATTATGTCCATGCGCAAATTCGGCAAAGCGGCTTTTTTGCATATTCAAGACGCCTCGGCCAAAATTCAGGTTTACATAAAGAATGATCAGGTTGGAGAGAACGCCTTTACAATTTTCAAAAAACTCGACATTGGTGATATTGTCGGTTTTAAGGGCACTCTATTTATAACTCAAAAAGGTGAACTGTCATTAATGACAAACACCCTTAAGCCTATCTCTAAATCGTTACGTCCCCTCCCTGAGAAATTTCATGGCCTCACTGATGTTGAGATGCGATATCGACAACGATACGTCGATCTTATCGTCAACTCAGAAGTTAAAGAGACATTCAAAAAAAGGGTTGAGATAATTCGTTTGATACGTGATTTCTTAAATAATCGCGAGTTCATGGAGGTTGAAACCCCCATGATGCACCCTATTTCCGGCGGTGCCACAGCGCGCCCCTTTAAAACGCATCACAATGCCCTTGACATGAATCTTTACCTGCGTGTCGCCCCTGAACTCTACCTTAAACGTTTGCTTGTTGGTGGTTTTGAACGTGTTTTTGAAATTAACCGTAACTTTCGTAACGAAGGTCTTTCGACTCGTCACAATCCGGAATTCACCATGCTTGAATTTTATCAGGCCTATTCTACCTATTTTGAATTAATGGATTTAACCGAAGAGATGATTTCCTGGATAGCCTCTGAAGTAACGGGTTCCATGCTGATCAGCTATCAAGGGCAGGAAGTTGATCTTTCTCCCCCATGGCGACGACTGACCATGGATAACGCACTGGTTGAAATCGGCAACATCCCACACGATATTTTACACGACATGGAAAAGCTCAAGGACAAGGCGACAGAACTTGGCATTAAGCTGGACATTCATGCCGGCATTGGCAAAATCAAGACCGAACTCTTTGAACTTCTTGTTGAGGAAAAACTCATCGATCCGACTTTTATTACCGCCTATCCAACCGAGGTATCTCCGTTGGCTCGTCGCAACGAACAGGACCCAACCGTAACTGACAGGTTTGAGCTTTTTATTACAGGTAGAGAGATCGCCAACGCCTTCAGCGAACTAAACGACCCCATTGATCAACGAAAACGAATGGAAAAGCAGATTGCCGAACGTGGCGACGATCAGGAAATTTCTCCCGAACTGGATAATGATTTCTTGAGGGCCCTTGAATATGGCATGCCACCAGCCGCTGGTGAAGGTATTGGCATTGATCGTTTGGTTATGCTGTTAACCGATTCGGCCTCTATACGTGATGTCATCCTCTTTCCACATCTGCGGCCTGAGTAAATCAGCTCTCAAAAAATGAGCCGGAGCACTACTAATTTTAACTAGTTTCATAAGACCACCGGGACACTTTATTGCAATTTGAATGGTTTGTGAGTTTACGCTATTTAAAGGCTAAACGTAAACAAGGTTTCATCTCTCTGATCACCTTAATTTCAGTAGCCGGTGTGGCGCTTGGCGTCATGGCTTTGATTACTGTTTTATCCGTAATGACAGGCTTTACCGATGAATTACGGGATAAAATATTAGGCATTAATTCACATATCATTGTTCAACAACTCGGAACCCAGATTGAGTATCCAGAAGAGGTCCGCAAACAACTCGACCAACTCCCAGAAATCACCGCAACAACTCCGTACATTTTCACACAGACAATGATTACCAGTGATCGAGGTGGAACTGGCGCCATTGTTCGGGGCATTGACCCTGACTCGGCAAATGCTGTTCTTGATTTAGACAAATATGTCCAAGGCTGCCGACTCACCGATCTCACTATCGCTTCTAACGACCCCAGAGCTTTACCAAAAATCATTCTCGGCAATGAACTCGCCAAACAACTTCGAGTATTCAAAGGAGAACGTATCAGGCTGATCTCCACAAATGGGCCATTAACACCTGTGGGTATCATACCGAGGGTTAAAACCTATGAAGTCGCTGGCATTTTCAAGACAGAGATGTATGAATACGACTCATCACTTGCCTACGTGTCATTAGCTTCAGCTCAGGAGTTTCTTGAGCTTGGTCAGTCGGTGCATGGTGTCGAAGTCAAACTGACTGATATATACCAAGCTAGAAACGTTGCGAAAAGCATAGAGAGTTATCTGGGCCCTGGATATATTGCTAAAGATTGGATCCAAATGAATAAAAATCTGTTTTCGGCTCTTCAACTTGAGAAAACCGCCCTCTTCATTATCGTTACCTTGGTTGTAATTGTCGCAGCCTTTAATATTGTCAGCACACTGACCATGATGGTCATGGAAAAAAATAAAGACATCGCCATTCTTAAGGCAATGGGCGCAACAGTCCAGCAGATTCGTAACATTTTCATTTACGAAGGGCTTATCATTGGTCTCTCCGGCACCTTTCTTGGCTTGTTAGGAGGACTGACTGCCTGCAAACTGTTAAGCCGTTACCAGTTTATTAAGCTTCCAGAAGTATATCCGATCTCAATTTTACCGGTTAAGGTATTAGTCTCCGATGTCTTAATTATCTCGATCTGTGCTGTTGTCATATCACTGGCAGCGACACTGTATCCCTCCTGGCAGGCATCAAGGGTTGATCCAGCCACCGCCTTACGCTATGAATAACTCTTTGAGAATCGCTTAACAATGGCTCAACCATTACTCAACGCCTGTAATCTCACTAAACGTTTTAACAAAGGCACAACCCTTGAGATTTTCACAGACCTGAACTTCACTCTCAATGAGGGGGAAACAGTTGCTATAGTTGGAAGTTCCGGCACCGGCAAGACCACGCTCCTGAATATTTTAGGTACACTCGAAAAACCATGTTCAGGTACGCTTTACCTGAGAGGTGAAAACATATTCGATCTTAAAGGGACAAAACTTGCTGCCTTTCGAAATAGAACAATTGGCTTTGTCTTTCAATTTCATCATCTCTTACCTGAATTTTCTGCACTCGAAAACATAATCATTCCTGGCATGATTGCCGGCATAGCAAAAGATGAACTTACTGATGACGCCATGCAGTTACTTACCAAAGTAGGCCTAAACAATAGATCTTCTCATAAAGTTGGTGAGTTGTCCGGTGGAGAGCAACAACGCGTTTCACTTGCCAGAGCCTTGATAATGAAACCTTCTATTCTCTTAGCCGACGAACCAACCGGCAACCTCGACCCTAAAACTGGTGAAAAAGTTTTTCAACTAATAGTTGAAATGAATGAAGCCTACTCTTTATCAACGGTAATGGTTACTCACAATATGACACTGGCAAAAACCCTTGGATCCTGTCTTACCCTGGACAAAGGTAAACTGCATAAAACTTTTTAGTGCCTTACACAGTATTTTCTTGTTTTTTTTTACAAGAAAATACTCTGCGAAAGGCGCTTATCCCGTTCATCGGGGTTAGTTTATCCGGGTTAGTAATATTGTTTTTCATACAAATATTTATCAATTTTTCTTTTGCCTTTTGCCTGCAAAGATTGAAATTAGTTTCTGAATACGTTAAAAGGTTTAAGATTTCAAAAAATACTGCACGTAACTCTCTGAGATTATTTTTAAATTTGTTTCTTTGTCAGAGTTATCAACTGATTAAACTATTGAAACATTAACAAAAGGCCCTAACCTACACCAATGATTAGCCTTTTTAGCAGTTCACCTAAATCATCGTCTCATCTTGATCTATATACAAATCCCTCTAGTTTTCCGACGTTTCTGGCATTCCTTTTACTAATCCCGCTACTGGCCCTGTTTGTTCAACCCTTACCGGTTTATGCTACCGGAAACACTCAGACAATCTTCATTCCTCTCAAAATCAACTCTGATTCAGATGGTACAAACATATCCGAAACAGCTGACAAGACACTTAAAGAGTCCGTTACCCCAAAGGGGTTTACTCTTCTATCTCGCGATATTGTTTCCCAGGCGGTTGACTTTAATGGATCATGGCCCCCGGCCTTCGAGAGCTTAAATGCTATTATACCCGCTGACACGGACTATTTAGTTGCCGGCAGTCTAACCAAAACTGGTGATTTTATCAGTGTTGACATGGTCGTTCTGGACATGCTGGATTCCAGTCAGGCAAAATATTATTTTGAAGAAGGAAAGACTACTGATCTTCTTCAAATATTTAATCGTATTACCAGCAACATACTCGCCTTCACTAACCGTCACTCCATTGTCGCAACCGTTTCGATTTCCGGAAATAAAAAAATAGACAGTGGCGCTATAATCCAAAAAATCGGCCTGTCAAACGGCTCAGCATACGATCCAGCAACACTTCGACAGGCCTTAAAAAATATTTATGCAATGGGTTATTTTGAAGACATTTCAGTTCAGGTAAACGAATCTGAAAGCGGACGTGATATTATCTTCGAAGTCGTTGAAAAACCTGTTGTCGGCCAGATACTTATTTCCGGAGATAAAGAACTTGAAGCTGATGACATTCGTGAAGTTATTGAAATTGTCCCCAACAATATTATCAGCACCCGCGATGTACAGGATTCTGTTGAAAGCATAAAGGCTCTTTACAAAGAAAAAGGGTTTTATGACACCAGGATTTCTACAGTCCTAACAGATACAGATTCTCAAAAAGTCGATGTCGAGTTTAAAATCAAAGAGGGCCAAAAGGTATTTATTAAGGATATTATCATCACCGGCAACAACGCCTTTAAAGACAAAACGCTTAAAAAGATTCTCCAGACCTCTGAGAGAGGATGGCTCTCCTGGTTCACCGACAGTGGTGTTTTAAATCACGATATCGTTGACCAGGACTCATCCAGACTTGGGGCCTATTATCACAATAATGGCTATATCGATGCAAAGGTTGGAAGTCCTGAAATAATCCAAGATGGTGAATGGATTACCGTCACCTTTAACGTTGAAGAAGGCGATCGATATCGAGTTGGCACTGTCGATATTACCGGCGATTTGATTGAAGACAAAGCCCTGCTTTTTAGGCGCCTGAACATAATCAATGAAAAATTCTTCAGCAGTAAAATACTACGAGACGACGTCCTCTCTCTCACTGACCGTTATGCAGAGAAGGGCTATGCTTTTGCAGAAGCAAATCCGACAACCTCCAAAGACCTGGAGTTTAAACGGGTTAACATCGTCATCGATCTGGTTAAACAAGATTTAGTATATATCAACAGGATCATCGTTAAAGGCAACTCCCGTACACGCGATAAAGTTATACGCCGACAGATGCTGATTAAGGAAACCGGTATTTTCAATGCCGCAGCTCTAAAGAAAAGTCATAACCGATTACAGCGGCTTGAGTATTTTGAAACTGTCGAGATCAACCCAGTACCTACTGTCGATGATACGTTAATGGATATTGTGGTTGAGGTTGAAGAAAAGGCAACAGGCAATTTTAGCATTGGCGCTGGTTATAGCTCTATCGACAGCTTTATGTTCATGGGAGAAATCAGTCAGAACAACTTTTTAGGTAAAGGCCAGCACATGGCTTTGCAAGCCAATATCAGCGGCAACAGCACACAATACAACCTTAAATTCACTGAACCCCAGCTGGCGGACAGCAAGCTGTTATTCGGCATAGATTTTTATGATTGGCAAAGAGACTATGACGATTACACCAAAGATTCCCAGGGGGTCGGTATTCGTTTTGGTTACCCTATCTGGAAACTGTGGCATCTATCCGCTGGTTATACCTTTGATGATTCGGTCTTAAGCGACGTTTTAGACACAGCTCCTATAGAAATTTTAGACTCACAAGATATAAATACTACAAGTGCCATAAATTTTGGCCTTGGTGAAGATACACGAAATCGCGGATCCGATCCAAGTGAAGGACACACCTACTCCATCAGAGCGAAGTATGCCGGTGGCTTTCTGGGTGGAGACAGTGAATTCACTAAACTTGAAGGCACAACCAATTGGTATTATCCCATTACCAAAGAGACCGTTGTACACTGGAAACTCTCGGCCGGGGAAGTTTACACCAACTCTGATGACAAACTCCCAGTATATGAAAAGTTTTATTTAGGCGGCATCAACTCTATCCGCGGTTTTAAATCTGGCAGTATCAGCCCAAGAGATCTTGTCCGCGATGTAAAAATCGGTGGTGATAAGATGTGGTATTATAATCTTGAGTGGATATTTCCACTTGTTAAAGAGGCCGGTTTGAAAGGACTTGTGTTTTTTGATGTCGGTAATGTGTACGGCAAAGATGCTAACTGGGATTTCAGTGATATTAAAAAGAGTACTGGTTTCGGTTTCCGCTGGCTTTCCCCCATGGGGCCCCTCCGTTTAGAGTGGGGCTACAATCTTGACCCAAAAGAGTACGAAGTCCAGGATAACTGGGACTTTAATATTGGCGGCGCCTTCTAAATCCATTGCAGTCTTTTAGTCAGCTTATAAAGCATATTGCAGAGCATTCACTTGAATCTGCAACAGTATCGGGTCTGCAACCAGGCGCAATTGCAGTCTTTGCGGCTCAACTCCTCGAGCAATCTAACGAGCCGCTCCTCTGCATTCTTCCCAGTGAATCCCAGGCCCAACAGTTCAGCCAGGATCTCTCTTTTTTTTCATCAAGAACAATACTCCATTATCCCGGCTACGAAATACCGCCATACACCCCGCTCTCACCAGATCCACAAACTACTGCCCAGCGCCTGTCAACTCTGTATTCAATTCAGACAATACATGATACCTACGTTGTTATCTCATCTGTCGAAGCGCTACTCAGAAAGGTTATGCCGACTAAAGTTCTTACTAGCCTGGCAGAACTTATTATTGCAGGTGAAGAAACTGATCTGCAAGAGTTAATAACAAGCCTTATTGCCTCCGGGTATGAACAGATGAGTCTGGTTCAAAATGCCGGCGAGTTTTCACACCGAGGTGGCATTCTTGATATTTTCCCTCCAGGTTTCCAGTTTCCAATTCGGTTGGATTTTTTTGGTGATTTTGTCGAAACCATCCGAACCTTTGACCCCATCAGCCAACGCTCTGTTGATCAGATTTTAGAGGCTGAAATTATACCTGTCCATGACGTTTTGTTTCCAGCTATCGACTCAGATGAACACACAAAACTTCTATTGCGCCTTAACAGATTCGGCAAAGAACTCGACTGGAATAGTGACGAGCAGGAGGTCATAGCCGAGAAAATCGAAAACAGTCTTAAATTTCCCGGTATTGAATTCTTCCTCCCTGCATTTTACGATAAACTCAGCAGTCCGCTGGCCTACATTCCTCAAAACTGCCGCGTACTTCTTATTGATACCCATGAGATAAAACGATCCCAACAACTTATTACTGAGCGGATCTCGGCAAATTACAATGAAGCATGCCAGCAACAATCAATCACCTTCCCCCCCGACATGCTCTTTCTAGATGAACAAACTCTTACTGCAGAAATAGGCAAACGCCGTTGTATCAACTTCATTGACTTTGAAGATGTGGCTATGAGTCCTATTGAAATACTCGATGGTCTGGAGTCCAAATACACAGGCAGTTCGGATGAACCTTTAATTAAATCGGTATCATCTGCTCAGCAGTTTTCATTTCACTCCAGCAACCACAAACTCATACGCCAGCACATTGACCTCCAGCGCAAGAAGCAGGGTTTGCTCGCTCCTCTGGTTAACTACCTGCACTCCTGGCTCAACAATGACGATTCAATACATATTGCCTGTAGATCCCATCGTCATGCTACGCAGTTATTTTCCATGCTTGAAGGCCACGGCCTGCCGCTCGAGTTTATCGATAGTTGTTTTCAGTTCAGCCGGTTTAATGAAAAAACTGTTTCAATCTACCCATATCCTCTTACCGATGGTTTCGACTTAATTGATGAAAAAATACATTTTTTGTCTGAACAAGAGCTTTTTGGCGAGAAACGTTTTTCATCAAAAAAAAGGACTAAAGCTCCAGCAAATGAGCCACCAATCAACTTTGAAGAGTTAAAGGTTGGTGACATTGTTGTAAACAGCACCCATGGACTCGGCGTATATGACGGTATTATCAATATGACGATCAATGCAGTCCATAACGACTTCCTGGTGCTTTCGTATAAAGACAACGATAAGCTTTACATCCCCGTCGACCGAATGAATACGGTCAGTAAGTACAACGGATTGTCAGAAAAAACTCCGGTCATCTCAAGGCTTGGCAGTAAACAATGGGTTACAGCTAAAAAGAAGGTGCAAGAAGCCGTCTGGAAGGTGGCCCAGAGCCTGCTCAATCTTTACGCCCGCAGAAAACTTGTTACCGGCATCACATTTTCCCGCCCGGACAGCCTCTACACTGAACTTGAAGAATCCTTTCCCTACGACGAAACGCCTGGCCAGATCAAAGCAATAAATAATGTCATTGATGATCTGACAAGAGAACAGTGCATGGATCGCCTTGTCTGTGGTGACGTTGGTTTTGGAAAAACCGAAGTGGCCGTGCGGGCTGCCTTCAAGGTTGTAACAGATGGCTATCAAGTCGCTATTTTAGTGCCCACAACTGTTCTGGCTGAACAACACGCCCAGACTTTCAAAGAACGGCTTGAAGGCTTTCCGGTAACAGTCGAATGTCTTAACAGGTTCCGAACCCCAGCCCAGCAGCGCAAAATTGTTGCCGACTTAAATGCCGGCAAGGTCGATATTATAATTGGCACCCATAGAATACTTTCCAAAGACGTTATCTTCAATAAACTCGGTCTGCTTATTATTGATGAAGAACATCGCTTCGGTGTTTCCCACAAAGAAAAACTTAAAATGCTTAAAACCGGCATTGATGTTTTGACCCTTACTGCCACCCCGATCCCCAGAACATTGCAGATGTCACTTCTTGGTGTTCGTGATCTTTCGGTTATCTCATCCCCGCCACGAAGCCGCCGTTCAATTAAAACCTTTATAGCAAAGTATTCCGACCTTGTTGTCAAGGAAGCGATTATCCGTGAGCTACAGAGAGGGGGACAGGTATTTTTCGTCCACAACAGAGTTCGCTCAATACATGATTTTGCCTTTAGGATACAAAATTTAGTTCCAGAAGCAAAAATTGCCGTAGCACACGGTCAAATGCCCGCCAAAAATCTCGAAGAGATAATGGTCAGTTTTGTTCGACAAGAGATTAATGTTCTGATCTCAACTACCATCATCGAGTCTGGCCTTGACATACCAAATGCCAATACAATTATCATAAACCGTGCTGACCGCATGGGTCTTGCTGAAATATACCAACTTCGCGGTCGTGTCGGCCGGAGTTCCGAACAAGCCTATGCCTATCTGCTTGTCCCGTCACTTGAGCATTTACCGAAAGATGCCAAACAACGTTTAAAAGCATTAATGGAATATAATGAGCTTGGTGGCGGTTTTAAACTGGCACTTAGCGATCTGCAAATCCGCGGTGGCGGCAATATTCTCGGTGAGTCACAAAGCGGCAATATTTCTGCTGTCGGCTACGACCTTTACCTGGATCTTTTACAAAAAACAGTTGAAGATCTAAAAAGAAGAGATGAGTTTGGCGATAACTCAGAACATATGGAAGAGATCGAACCTGAGATAAACTTATTAGTATCCGCCTATATCCCCGATACGTATATTACTGATTCGGATCAACGTTATATCGCTTACCGAAGACTCTCCAGTCTTAATACTGAGGCTGATCTTGACGATTTGGCAGAAGAGTTCACCGATCGCTACGGAAAACTACCAGAACAGACAACAAATCTTTTCTCAGTTATCCGTTTAAAACCGTACTTAAAACAGTTGCGGATATCAAAACTTGAAAAAGCCCCGGAAGCTCTCGTCTTTTCCTTTGCAGACAACACCCCTGTTACCCCCCAGAACATTCTTCTCTACATCGAAAACAGTAAGAACAAAGTCCGGTTGACGCCTGATGGCCGACTTGTTGTTTCTATTCCCGCCAATACTGGTGAATCAATCTTTGAGGTCTGTAAAAATATATTGCGCTCAATCAGGTAGCAGAGTAAAAGTTTTGTATGATTTTCGATATGTTAAATAGTTAACATATTGAAAGGTCGAATGTTTTTAGTGCCTTACAGAGTAATTTCTTGTTTTTTTTACAAGAAAATACTCTGCGAAAGGCACTTATCCCGTTCATCGGGGTTAGAATTACAGACATTGCATCTCCAAACCCGATACATAGTTCACACTAATCCTAAATTTTATTGCATCCATGCCACTTATACCTATCCTGCTCTCTTTTGCCTTTTGTCTTTTTCACCCCATTTCCGGCAATGCCGAAATTGTTGACAGAATTGTTGCAACTGTTGACCAGAACATCATCACCCTTTCTGAATTGAATGAAGAAGGACATGCCTATTTCCAAGCCATTATGCAGAACGTACCGACTCAACAACTTGAGTCAGAGATGCAGAAAGCTCGGAAGGAAGTCCTTGACCAACTGATAGAACGGCTTCTGATTCAGCAACAGGCAGATAAATTCGACATGAAAATCAGTGAAGAAGATATCGATATCACCATTGATTCAATTCTTATGGAGAACAATATTTCAATTGCCGACTTCAGACATGACCTTCAAACCAGGGGTACATCCGAAGACGTCTATCGGCAAAAAGTACGAAGCAATATGTTGCGATCACGGTTAATTAATTTTCTTATTCGTTCCAAAATCGTTATTTCAGAAGAAAAGATCCAGAACTATTACAATAAATACTATGCAAACAAGCTCTCTGCTTCTGGGTATCATATCTTACAGATGGGGTTTCTCTGGGGAGATAAATATAAGGTCAAAACTCAGGAAGAAGCACGCCAAAATGCCGAATACGCCCGAAAAAAACTCCTTGAGGGTGAGGATTTTGCCACCCTGGCTAAAAATTTATCAGATCTGCCTTCAGCTGAGGATGGCGGCGACATAGGCACTTTTGAAGAAAAAGAACTGGCCGCCTATATGCGAGATACAATACTTGCCATGCAACCAGGTGAGACAACTCCCATTATTCAGACTCCTGTCGGGTTTCAAATCCTGAAGCTTTTGTCCTCCAATAAAGATAATTCACAACCGTTGCCATTTAATGAAGTCCATGATGAGATTAAAACGTTACTGTTCCGCCAGGAAATGGAAAAAAGCTACGACCAATGGATAAGTGACATTCGAGCAAGTTCCTACATCAAACACAACCTTTAGAACTCCTATGAAAAGCTCTCCAGATTCAAACACACAAGGTCATCAGGACGACACTCCTCGCTCAAGGCAATCTTTGGGGACCTTACTTAAAGAAGGCCGAAAAGCTAAGGGCAAATCACTTGAAGAAATCTCCCAAGCAACGGGAATCGGTTTATCAAAACTCCAAGCCTTAGAAAATGGTGAGCGAAGAGGATTGCCGGCAGATATTTTTGTTCGTGGTTTTATTCGCATGATATCTGCGCAAATCAATATAGACTCCCAAACTGCCTTAGAACTCTTTGAACGTGAATGGGGAGGGCGTGAAACATCTGATGACACGTCTCTTCTTCAAGGTGAGGCCTTTGCCAAATCTTCGGTTATCCTCAGGCGTTGGCCGGCTTTTTTATCAATCCTAATTCTTGGAACAATGATCTATCTGGCTGCAAAATTTCTCTTTCCCGCTCTTTTTATTGTTCCAACTCAACCACTCGGTGAAATATTATCGAACGAACTGCCAGAAATCAAAATTGTCTCTAATGAACAAGAGCAAAAGCCACCTGAAATAGTAGAAGAAAATAGCGCAACGCCAGTTACAAACGCTCCAGACGACACACAAGAGTATAAAAAAAAGATCGACAGAAATGAGCTCAAGGAGTCGATGCCTACAGTCATCATAGAGCAGGTTCAAGCGCCAGCAGAGAGCGAGCCTGCTGAACCGCTTACCGATCGAACCAGCGAAGTGATTGAGGCTAACCTGACAGATCCGCTTGACAGCACAGTTCAGCAAGATACAGCTGATGTCACAACTAAATCAATACCGGATATGTCAGATGAAGTAACCCACTACACCCTCAATCTCAAATTTAACGAAAGAACCTGGGTGAAGATTTCTCTTGACGGGCAGGAAGCACAGGAGGAGATTTTCAAAAGAAACTCAGAGAAAACCTGGGATGCTGATAAATCCATCGATCTGTACCTCGGCAACGCCGGTGGTGTAAAGGTCACTCTCAACGGTGAACCAATGCCTCTTAAACAGGAGTCTGGTCAAACTGTACGATTGCAGATTCCCTAATCCGCCAACCAGATTTTTTTCATGATAGGCATTCGGGTATAGCCCTATGGCGCCATCCTTCACTTGGCAACTCATGTAGGCAGTCATGAAAGTTGTGCATACAGGGTTCAGACTATGCCAATCCAGCAAACAACTGCTATCGTGATCCATGTCGCTGATCAAGGCGAATCGGACAAGCTTATAACGTTTTACAGCCCACAGAACGGCAAATTTAAGGCCATTGCTAAAGGTGCTAAACGAAGCATAAAGCGATTTGTTAATAAACTTGAACTCTTCAGCCTCGTCTCTATCTCCTACCATGATCAATACTCAATTCCATTACTTAGCGAAGCTGACCTGATCAACTGTTATCTCACCCTTCGCCACAACTACCCTGCCTACGTACAGGCAACACTCATATGCGAACTTATCCGCAACTGGACCCACGAAAACGATGGCGATGAAATTCTATTTCGCTACATTATCTGGATTTTTTCGCAATTAAACGGCAACAGCTCTAGCAACAACCACCTACTGCTTTTTCTGGTTAAATTTTACAACCAACTGGGCTACCAACCCAACATCAACTCCTGTTGCGCCTGCGGCCAATTAACTCCACAAATTGGCCCTTTCAGCTTCCGCCCTTCACTTGGAGGTATACTCTGCAGGCGATGCTCAACAGAAACTACCCCCATTATCCCACTGACAATCAGCACACTAAAACTGCTGCAAAAGGCCTTTCTTTTGCCAGCAAGCAAGCTCAACCGTCTTCACTTTACTTCAAAATCTAAGGAAGAAGCACTGCATTTCTTCAAACGATATGATCGATACCTGCTTGATCGGGAGCTTCAGTCCTGGGGCTTTATCATTTAACGGCACAGGAAAACTTTGCTTTTAACCCACTCTTTTAACGACCAAGTTCTCCTTTTAAAAATAGATTTAATACATTCTGAACTTCGCCTTTGATGTTAGGCACAATCTTGATTCCATAATAACCCAGCGCCTGCTCCGAACCGACATCAACGCCTCCACAAATTAGAGTATCAACGTTAATATCTGACAGACAACGAGCCTTTGCTGATGGCAGATCATCCTTGAGTGTAAGAATAGTCTCTTCGGATACATTCTGATCGCCCACTGTAACGATCAGGAAATCTCCTGTGCAATCAAATCGAGGTGAAACTCTATTTCCAAAAAGAGCAATGGCAGTCTTCATTCACATCCTCATTTTTTTCAATATATATTAAAAAAATCACAGCACAGATGAGAAACTATCAATATACGTACCAGATTTTTAACATGCGCACATTTTTGTAAGAGCATAGGCTGGCCGCCTACTCTTTATGTGGGTTTCACAAAAACTACATCTGATTTAGAGATAAACCTGTCTCATTTTTTACAGAAACAATCAAAGAGCAATGCTTCATTTAAAATTAAAAGCATTGCATCCTTGCAATCTTGCAATCCGCATTATTGCATTTGTGCAAGATAGCAGGGATTGAACATACCCTTGTCAAGCAGGAGATTACGTATTGAATGGTTTCGGAGCGAAAAGACAAAGAAGAAAATAACAGAGAGGAGGAGTTAAAAGCCGGCAGCTCATTAGTTGGTACTGATTTTATCGGCGGGGAAATATATTCCGTACTTTTTCATTTTACGCCAAAGCGTTGTTTTTTCAATACCTAAATATTCAGCTGTCACTCGTCGACAGCCATTAAATTTTTCTAAAGCATCCATAATCACACCAACTTCTGCGTTGGAGAAATTTACCTTCTGCTGAACGGGCTTATCATCAAGGCTTTTTTGCAGAGAGCATTCGATAAATTCGATTGGGAGATGGTGCTCCTCGATGACTTTCCCATGACAAAGCACAAAACAATACTCAATAATGTTTTCCAACTCCCTTATATTTCCGGGATAATCATACTTCATCAGGTAGTTCATCACCGTTGGCGAGCAACTCTTGATCTTCTTGGCCTTCAAACCGTTAAACTTGACAATAAAATGGTCAACCAGCAGGGGAATGTCTTCCTTGTGCTCATATAGCGGTGGCAAGGGAATTTTAATCACATTGAGACGAAAGTACAGATCATCTCGAAAATGTCCACAATCAACCAGTTCACGTAAGTGTTTATTAGTTGCGGCAACAATACGAACATCACTCTTAACGGTTACAGTTCCGCCCAGAGGCTCATACTCTTTTTCCTGTAGAACTCGTAACAGTCGGAGCTGAAGGGCTGGTGAAACGTCACCAATCTCATCAAGAAACAATGTACCTTTTTCGGCCAGAGCGAACCTTCCAGCTTTATCCTTTTTAGCACCTGTAAATGCGCCTTTCTTATAACCAAAAAGCTCAGATTCAAGCAGTGTATCGGGAAGCGCTGCACAATTTAAAGCAACAAACTTTCCCTTTCTTTCACTTAATTTATGAATTGCCTTAGCAAAAAGTTCCTTGCCCGAGCCGCTTGGCCCTTCGATTAAGACAGTAGATTCGCTTTCGGCGATATCAGGCAAGGTCGACAATATACTATGTATCTTATTGTTTTTACTAACAATATCTTCAAAGACATACTGCTTGCTGATCTCCTTTCTCAAGGTATCGATTGTCGAAATATCCCGAAACGTTGAAACACCACCAATTATTTGATCAGCTTTATTGCGCAGTACCGAAGTACTCACGGTAATTGGAACTTTACAGCCCTTGGCATTCAGAATATTAATATCGAGATTAACTATGTTTTCCCCGGTCTTAATAGACTGTTTCAGGGCACAAGTTGACTGACAGATATTGGCCCGAAAGACATCAAAGCATTTCTGGCCAATAGCGTCAGCACATGGGACACCGGTGATATCCTCAGCGGCTTTGTTGAATGACGTGATGTTGAGGTTTTGGTCTACGGTAAATACCCCATCGGCAATAGAGTCAAGAATCCACAGCCCCACCCCGTCAAAAGAAAACTCATTTCGATCAAACTTCATCATAGCAAAATCTC
The DNA here is from genome assembly GCA_015231515.1 of Desulfobulbaceae bacterium. NCBI lineage: Bacteria > Pseudomonadati > Thermodesulfobacteriota > Desulfobulbia > Desulfobulbales > Desulfobulbaceae > Desulfobulbaceae bacterium. Next base: position 15,836 of record JADGBM010000014.1, on the reverse strand, counting down.
CAATGTGCCTAGTTTACGAGCTCATCGGTCATAAATTTTTACACTATAATTACACTATCGATAAAAACCCGTAGAAAAGCAAGCAATTATTCCTTTGGTACACTCACCCTACATGATGTTCTACAAGTCTGCATGTGGCAATTTGCCGCAGACAGATATCGTCTAACCCCAACTATTAATTGAAGATTTTCTTATTGGCATAAGCCTTGCTTTTACAAGCGAATGAAGATGCGTTTAAAGATGGCTAACACCTGATGAACACCTTACTCGCATTGCAGCCGAGTTTCTCAATTAAATGCACTAATCAATCTTCAAAAAGGGGGATCTAATGAAAAATAAACATATACCTGTTCTCATTTTCGCACTGATCTACTTTTCTCCTTTTATCTCATTTGCCATTGATAATAATGAATGTATGGAATGTCACGGCGATGAATCAATTGTAAGAACTAATTCGCACGGCAGTAATGATCAAATCAGTTTTGATTATCGCGAGTTTCAATACTCAATACACAATATCAACGGAATTGGTTGTGTTGATTGCCATTCTGACATAACAAAACTCGACATGGATAATGACCCACCTCATCCCATCGAAATGGCACAGGTCGTCTGTTCAAATTGCCATGAAGAAGAAGGAGAAAATTATGAGCGCAGCGTTCATGCCCAGGCCAACAAAAAAGGGATGAGCATTCATTGTACCGCTTGTCATAGCTATCATTTCACCAAAAGCCTGGCCAATAAACCCGTGCTTGAAAGAGAAAACGGATCATGCCTTAAATGCCACGATCCGTTTAAGTTCCACAACTGGCTTCCCCAAAAGGAGTCTCATTTCACCTATGTTGAATGTACAGTCTGTCACTCTCCAGATGCGCCACGCCATATTCATCTGAGACTCTACGACCTCGTCACAAAGTCGTTCACCAGTCCTGACACCATTTTAACTGCCCTTGATACTGATCAGGACTCTTTTATGGATTTACTCGACTCCGATGGAAGTGGCAGTCTCAGCCGCAAAGAGTTTGAAAACATGGTTTTTATTCTTAAAAGAAAAGGTATCCATGCTACATTTCACGGGGAACTCCTTTCAGAACATCAGCCTTTAATTCATCAGGTCAGCAAAGCTGCCGCTCAACGTAACTGCGAAGACTGCCACTTACCGGCATCACCATTTTTTGAAGCGGTAACACTGTTTTTTCCACACGATAACGGAACAGTAGATCATTATGTCCTTGATAGAGACGTATTGGAGACTTACACATTAAGCAACTTTTACATGCCAGGAGGAACTCGAATACGCGAGCTTGATATCATCGGAGTGTTGATGATTATTGGTGCCGTCTTCGGTATATCCGGTCATCAAATTGGCAGAATGCTTACCGTGCCCCTACGCAGAAAAAGAAATGACAAAGAAGCTGCACGTAATAATAAAAAGGAGGCCAAGCCATGAGTTCTTCGCATAAGTCAGTCTATGTGCATCACGCACCAATCAGGGTCTGGCATTGGGTTAATGCTGTGGGGTTTGTATTTTTAATCCTGACAGGAATTCAGATTCGATTTGCTGAAAACCTGCAAATCGTCTCGCTGGAAGAAGCAATTCATCTGCATAACTATGTGGGTTTCATGGTGATTCACAACTACTTCCTTTGGCTGCTGTACGGTCTGTTTTCTGGTCAAATACGCGCATATATCCCCAATCCAAAACGCTGGATAGCCAGAGCAAAATTACAGATCCGTTACTATGTTTATGGTATCTTTGTTGGTGACCCTAACCCGCATCAGATGACAGAAAAAAATAAGTTCAACGTTCTTCAACAAAAGACCTATGCAACGATTATGTTCGTATTAATTCCAGCTCAAATGTTGTCAGGTCTATTTTTATGGAAAGTCCAACAGTTTGAAAACATCATAAATATGCTGGGTGGAACTATGATAGTCAATACAGTCCATGTACTTCTTTTCTTTTTCTTTACATCGTTTATATTTGGCCATATTTATCTAGCAACCTTAGGCCATACGCCCCTTGCGCATATAAAGGCCATGTTTACAGGATACGAAGAACTTGACGAAGCATCACCAAGCACCACCAAACAACCAGTATCAGAATACTCCTGATCTGCAAGAAAAGACTATTTACCCGAAGTGCTTTACACCTGTTGTAGAGCACTTTTCTTATGTGGAATCAGATAAAGCAAGTTCATCTGGGTACTGCCAAACCTGCAACACCACCCACCACATATATCCAGGCGCAGCACTTGCCTATTGTGATCAGCTTATGTCTACCTTAGAGGAATCAAAACACATAGATTTTGCTAGTTCAACTTCTGACCCCAAACTCTCAACAGACTACCTTTTCGGTTCGGCCAGAGGGCAAATGTTTGGAGTTATGACCTGCCGACATCCAGATGGAACCGTCGGCACAATAAAGGCTTTTTCAGGTCAATACGATGGTATCTGGCAGGTTAACGGCTGGGTTCCGCCTCTGTTTAATATCCAAAAGATGGATGCTCTCTGTCGAAATGTTGAAAAAAACATTAAGAGCCTTGGGCGTGAAATTGAAGCTTTTGAACACGACTCATCAAAGCGGAATCAACTAAGGCAAGACCGTCGCCTTTTGTCTCAAAACCTCATGCGTAAAATTCACACCCTTTACCTCCTGCCTAACTTCAGAGGTGAGACAGCGGCCCTGACCGATGTTTTTCGAGGAAAAGGCAGAGGAATACCAACCGGAGTTGGTGATTGCTGCGCGCCAAAACTCTTAGGATATGCAGCAAGCAACAACCTTACTCCACTGGGCGTTGCTGAATTCTTCTGGGGGAGAACGAACCGATCAAAAAGCAAATCACACAAAAACTTTTATCCTGCCTGCCTGGAAAAATGCCAACCGATTCTTGGTTTCATGCTCTGCGGCCTCTAAAAGTAAGCGATACACAGTTATCACTTCATTTTGTTAAGAACACGCTCAATAAAAGCAACTGAGCATGGCTTAACTATATAGTCATCAGCTCCCACTTCAAAACCAACCTGTCGATCAAACTGCTGGTCCTTGGCGGTCAGCATGACGATTGTAATTTTTTTAGTATCAACGGACTGTTTAAGTTTTTTACAGACATCCCTGCCATCCATTCCCGGCATAGTGACATCAAGAAGTATCAAATCAGGCATCTCTGCTTTGGCCTTTTCGTAGGCTTCCTCACCATCATAGGCATTAAGCACCTCGTGACCCTTATTCACCAACGGCTTGGTAAATGAAATGTGAATCGTCTTATCATCGTCAGCAATCAAAATTTTCATCCCTTCCCCCTAGTATAATTTCTAAAATTCCCTCAATACACTCAAAAAAAACTCCGGCAATAAGTTGGTTTACAGCTATACCCCGATGTGTCTCTTAATCTCTGCAACTACTAGATCGAACCGAACTTTAAGTTCAGGAAATAAAGCAACAGCCTTCTCAGCCTCATTTCCCTCTCCTGCCTTTTCAATCCCGAAGGCAATCTCCTGAAAATCAAGCGCGCTGATATTTCGCCCCATACCCTTTATAAGATGGCCCAAACTTTTAATTTTTGTAAAATCCTGCTGTTCGATTATCACGGAAAGCTCATCAATTTTTCCAGGCATCTCTTCAAGAAAAGATCGAAGTACCTCATGTGCCAACTCTTCGTCTCCCCCTAATCTACCAACCAGATCATCTTTATCCAGTACAATTTGAGTCTTAGCTGCAACAGGTTCACCAGATACAGCTTCATCCGTATCACTAAGATTGCCAGTCTCACCTTCGGTCATAGGTTTTGAACAACTGAGCCATTTAGACATAATGTAAGATATTGCAGATACGCTTAATGGTTTGCTGATATAATCATCCATACCCGCATCCAGGCATTTCTCTCGATCGCCAACCAGTGCATTTGCTGTCATTGCAACAATAGGCGTCACACTCTTCTCCCCTAACAATTTTCGTATTTCTGCCGTCGCAGCATAGCCATCCATAACCGGCATCTGACAATCCATAAAAATTAGATCATACTCTGTTCCCCTAAGCGCCTCTACCGCTTCCAGTCCATTATTTACGACATCCGCCTCCACGCCGAATTTCTGTAGTAAACCACGGGCTACTTTAATATTTGTCGTATTATCCTCTGCTATCAGAATCTTTGCATAGCAATACAGTGGTGAATTTTCTGGTGTGCTGAGAGTCTTTCGTTCAATTCTGTCAAATCGCTTAGCATGGTCACTCTCAAGAGCAGTCATAATGCAATCAAACAGAGTCGATTGTTTTACTGGTTTAGTCAGAAACGCTGAAAAACCAAGCCGTTCAAGTCTAGCGGCATCTCCACGCAAACCAATATTTGACATCAGGATAAGATGCAGATCCGTCATACCCATTTCAACGACTTTTCTTGCCAGCGCCTCTCCCTCCATTGCTCTATCAAGAAATTTTTCAAAGGCTGTATCAAACTTCATGCTGGTAATGACTATCTTAAATGGTAAGTCGCTCTCTCTGGCAGCAATTAATTTTTCCACCGCCTCATCAAGATTTCCCGCCACATCTGATTTAAACTGCCATGAATCCAGAAGAGTTGAAACCCAAAGTCGATTCGTAGTATTCCCATCAACTACAAGAATATTTACCTGCTGCGGATCAACACTTTCCAGACAAGGTAGTTTTTCTTCAGAAGTCAGCTGACGATTAAAATAGGCCGTGAACCAAAAATCAGCACCACCCTCTTCTCTGTTTCCGGCATCAATTACTCCAGACATCAACTCTGTTAAACGCCTGCATATGGTCAGACCAAGGCCCGTTCCTCCAAACTTTCGGGTTACAGCCCCATCCGCTTGGGTAAACGGATTAAAAAGCTCAGAAACTTTTCCTTCAGGGAGACCAATCCCAGTATCAGAAACAGTAAAGCGTAAACCAACAACATCATCAATTTCTTCTTCAACAGTCACCGAAACAACAACCTCACCAGCATTAGTAAATTTTATAGCATTACCAACAAGGTTAATAATAATCTGTCGAAGACGTCCCGGATCACCTACAAGCTTGGAGGGTACTTTCGGTAAAACCTGACAGACAAATTCAAGATTTTTCTCATGAGCCTGAAACGCCAGAATATCACTGATTGAATCCATCACTTCACGTAAATCAAAATCTATTTTTTCAAGTTCAAGTTTTCCTGCATCAATTTTTGAGAAGTCCAAGATATCGTTAATAATGGTAAGCAGCGCCTCCGAGCTGTTTTCGATTGTTTCCAGGTAATCACGTTGCTCCTTATCCAAGGCCGTATCTTTCAACAATTCAACCATGCCAACAACTCCGTTCATGGGCGTTCTAATCTCGTGACTCATGTTGGCCAGAAATTCACTCTTGGCTAGTGCGGCTTTTTGCGCAGTTATTCGTGCCTTATCCAACTCTTTTGCCCTGGAAGACAGAATTGACATCATTGTATTGAAATATTCACCTATTGATGAGATCGGATCGTCGGTAGCATTGAGATAGACTTTACATTTCTCACAATTGCGTATTTTCTTACTGACATCTGTTGCAAAACCGCCATCACAAAAAGTGCCTACTTGCAGCCAGCAGCGAAGGTCATCAGACATATACGACGGACAATCACATTTTTCACAGCCCTTCTCCTCCCAACATTTCATAAGACTCTGATTTTTGAAACGCACATTGCTGTCAGTGTAGGAGCTCTTCATGAGCTCACGGACCTCATTATTTGCCCACTCCAGCTTCACCTTATCAATGCTCAGTTTATCGGCTGTCTCTTTGAGATGTAACTCTGTCTCAGCACGGATCTGCACCTCCTTGTATAGCCGTTCATTGATAACTTCCAACTCATTTGTCCGTTCCTTTACCTTTTCTTTAAGACCCGCAGAGTATTCAGCAAGTTTCAACTCCGTCTTTTTACGATCAGTAATGTCGGACAAAACAAGAACAATATTCTTCTTACCTTCAAGACTGACAGTCTCCACATTAATTTCCAGCCATGGTGTAGTCGTCTTCCCATCATCATTTTCATGGGTTACCTGGATCTCCATCTTCCGAACAGAACTACCTGTCATCAAAACATATTTCAAGGCATCGATTAACTGACAGCCCTTGCATGAATCAGTACTGCCACAAGGTAGTGTTTTGGCATTAACACAACAAAAAGCATTACCCGGACGCTTAGTGATCATAGCAGCGTGTGTATTATTGAAAAGTGCCTCCGCAGCACTGTTTACACGGAGCACCAAGTAGTTCTCATCAAAAAAGACCATACCAACGGGAGCCGACCCAAAAATGGCTTCGAGGCTGTTTTGCCTCTGCTCACTTTCCTTTTCTGCCTCCTGCCGTCTGAGGAACATGACATTGAAATTATTAGTAAGTTCGCCAAGCTCATCCATTGAGTTAATGCGCAATGGGTCACGCAGTTGGCCGGTACTCATTTTTTGGGTTGCAACTATAAGCGCCTCAATCGGCTGGGTGAACTTGCGTGAAATTAACCGGATAACGATAAGGGCAGACAACAGCATTATTCCCGCAAGAATCAACATATTACCAAGCAGTTTCCTGGCGCCAGCTGTTACAGAGTTAATTGGGAAACGAGCAATAACCGATAAACGTTCTGTCGTGTTCTTTAATGCAACAGGCTGAAACAGTTCAAAATGTTCATCCTCAAACACGCCTGTCTGTACCTCTCCTTTAAGCAACCGAAGATCGCGGTCCAAATCGTCTGCTCCTACCCTTCCGATATTAAGACCAATATGTTGCGGGTTTTCGGAATCAGCAAGTATCAAACCAGTTTCAGAAACAATCGAAACCGTTGTACCCTGTTCAAAGTTTTTTGAATTAACAGGCAAGGTCTGCAGAAAAACAGGATCTATTACAACACCAACGACACCCAGGAATTGACCTTTAAACACAATTGGAACAGCTAATGAAAAATCTGTTAACCGCTTACCTTCTTGTGATCTTGAAGGGATTATCAGATGCTCCAGTGTATTTTTAGGATGAAAATATTTATGCCCTACCTGATTTGTCTCTGTCAGGTGAATTTTGGCCGTTGTAAGTTCGAGTGAACCGTCGGAATTTCTTTGCCAATAAGGACTGAATCTCCCTGTTGCATCACTGCCCTGTTGACCTCTATTAGCAAAATCAAAATTATCAAAGGCATCCGGCTCCCAAACGGTATAGACCGCTGAAAGATTTTCATGTTCAACGAGAATATTTGCCAACATGTCGATAGCAGTTTCACGGGTAAGCTTAAAGTTTGATTCATAGTGATTCGCCCCGGCAAATGAATCGGCCATTGCTGACGCAGTTTCATGAAAATGGGCAATATTCATTTGAATTTTATCTGCAAACGACTGCGAAGAATTAGCTGCCGATTTCTCGGCAACTTTTATGGCTTGCTGGCGAATTGTAATAATCGAATAGGTGATTACTAGACCAAGTGAAAATACAAGGCAGGCGCCAACGGTTAATGTCAGCTTATCTTTGATCGAAAAAAATTTCATAAATTTTCAGGCGGGCAATCATAACAATGCAGTTCATTTTCCGACAATGGCTTAGAAATTCTACAGAACTTTTTCAAACGAATATCCATCATCCTACATTGTGTTATAATTTGTCAAATATATTTGTAACCCGTTTCACAACTCAACTTTGTATAAAAAAGAGACAGATGTCGTCATTTTGAGTAAGAATTATACACATTTGTAATCCTGGTGATCTCTTCTCAACCCGCAAAAATGCACGATTCTCCCTCAAAACAATTAATCTTACAATAAAATCAGATTTGGCACGCAGCTTGTATTGTTATGCCCGCATCTAGATGAGTTACCACTTAGGATAATACTAAAATCAGGAGTCAGAAATGTTGACGATCTGCTGTGTTTGCAACAAAACAAAAGAGAAATCAAAATGGTTAGAGCAACCACTTCCGGAAAACACTACTTTTTCGCATGGTTATTGCCCTCAATGCTACCATGATCAGATGAAGAAAATAATTAGTTTCCTAAAGAAAAACCAGAATTGATGTGAGAAATCACTGGTGAGCCCTGCCTTTCAACCTTAGCTCAACCAACTAATCGCCACACAAAAATATTTTTAACGATCTCCTCATCAATGGCAAGTTCAGTGTTCTCAAATTTAATGCAGAATGCGGGGCTTTTTCTGTGAACAGTAACCACAACACCAGGGTTTAGACCAAAGGAGATAAGCTGATGCAGATTGGAGTGACTGCCAGGCTTTATGTAGGTAATCTTGCCCTTCTCACCTGGTGCAAGTGTATTTAAACTGACAACCGTATTATTAACCACCTTCACACCACGGTCACAGCACCTCCCCTTTGGGATTGGTTTTCCATCTGGACAAACTTCAGGATGCCCCAACAGAATACAGATTGATTCTTCTACTTCCGGTTGCAGACAGTGCTCTACCTGACAGGCAATCTTCTCCATTTCAGAACTCTTCACTTTTAAAATACTGGTCACAAGAACTTCAGCCAAACGATGCCTGCGCATAATGCTTTGAGCAACCTCTTTTCCCTTACTGGAGAAAAAGACCTTGTCATCATCTTTGACAATCATCCCTTCTTTTACTAATTCGATCAAATCCTCATCACTGAAATCAACCGCACATCTCTTGTTGATCGCTTCAACTGAAAAATTATTGTTTTCACCAGCAGCCCAGATCGCTTCGAGAATTTCTTCAAATTTCTCATCCATAATAACAGTTCCCGTATGTTCAGTTCGCTTATTAGAAGCCTTTCGCAATCTGCTGAAAGCTTATTAAGACATCAAGTAAATGTAATGCCCACAACAAGGCAAAAGTGATTTACAATACTGCCAAGAACAATGGCATAAGCAACAACTGCAACCATAATAGTTGACGCTGCACGCCCGCCGCGCTCTTTAAATAATACAATAATGGCATTTATACATGGAGCGATAAATGTCATAACCAGTAGATTAACAACGAGCTGTAAGTTTGTGTAGGTGCTGCTTAAGTGTTGAAGTTCCACTGCTCCAGACTCACGCCGTATCATTGTTTTGATGAATACCTGAATACTCTGCTCAGGAAGCCCCATCACCCTACCAATTATGGGACCAAATGTATTCTCAAGCATCTCAAGACCACCAATTCTTTGAAAAATAAAAACCGCCACCGAGGCATAAATAAAAACCGGGACAGCCTCCTTCATAAAGAAAAGCGACTTAATAGCTGACATCTTGACCACCGCCTGCAATTTAGGAATTCTCATTGGTGGAATTTCAAGCAATAATGGAGTCCGTCTGCCACGCAAAAATTTATTGGCCAGAAACCCGGCAATTAAAATTTGCAACAAGATCAGGCCAAAAACCGTAAAAGCCGCCGAAGCAGGCATTTTATCTAGAATAATCAACATGACAGCTATCAGAGGGGCGCAAGGCATACACAGGAACAACAAAAAGCAGGAAATATTTTTTTCTTTATCGGTGTTAAGCACCCTGGTTGTCAACAAGGCCATCGTTACGCACGAAAAGCCCATAACCAAAGGAATAACTCCTTTTCCGTTAAGACCTATCAGCTGAAAAACCCGATCAAGCAAAATTGAGATACGCGGCAGATAGCCAGAATCTTCCAATATTCCAAAGGCGATGTAAAAACAAAAAATTACCGGTAAAACTAACCCCAACGCCAGAAAGACACCCGTTGGTAAAACGCCAAAATCGGGGTCAATAATCATATCTCGCAAAAATTCGTTAGGCAGATACTGAACAATTTTTGTTGTCCAGGGGATAATCAGCCCCTCAAAGACGATGCCATTTATTGAATCAACTAAAAAGGTTGCACCAAATGAACCCACGAAAAAATACATTGCGGCGATTACTGCCAGGGCAATTGGCACCCCAGTTGAAGTTTTTGTACACCAATCGCCAAATTTTAAGATGAATGGATTTTTGGTCTTGGGCTCGACATCCTGAACGATAGCCGTAATCCTGGCAGCTTCTTTATGGTATTGATTGCCAAGCACAATTTCAATGTCAGCTGAACCTTCCTGCCTGTAGTGCTTAGCCAACTGTCGCACCTGCGCTAGCGTTCCCTCCCCAAACGTATCTTTAATGTATTGTTCACTGCCCCGATCACCTGTAAGGATCAAAAGCCCTAGCGCCCTCGATGAAAGCAGATCTGGCGACAACAACTTATGAACCAGTTCAAGAAACTTTTCTATTTTATCTGAATATCGCATGACTGCTTGCACTGGACGAATTTTTCCCAGGCCAGAAATCAGTTCAGTAACACCTATACCTTCCCTGGCGATAGTCGTACATATCTCCATGCCAAGCTCTTCTGAAAGTTTCTGATAGTCAATTTCAATACCACGCGATGCTGCCTCATCAATCATATTGACAACAAAGAGCATTGGCAGACCGTATTCTGCGTATTGCAGGGCAATAGCTATGGAACGTTTTAAATTCTTGGCATCAGCTACCAGAATGATAGCTTTTCCGGCATCCTGGAGTTTGGGAGACAAAAGAATATCGCGTGATGCCCTCTCATCTTCATTGGCGGAAAAAATTGAGTGAATACCTGGTGTGTCAAAAACCCTGGCACCAGTTGATTTGATCCGACCACTTTTTACCGCAACAGTAATTCCGGGAATATTAACACTGGCAGCTTTAACTCCTCTGATTCTAGCAAAGAGGGTTGACTTACCAACATTCATATTGCCAACAATGACATAGTTTTTCTGCACAGAACCGCTTTCAATCGGGCTCAAATCAAGTGGATCACAGTTACAGGAGTGGCAAGTATCACAATTTTTCATTGGTGAATATGGTCATTAGAGTAATAGATTTGGCTATATTACGAATTATCGGCAGGGTTAAAATGTTAGCCGCAACTAACTTTTAATACAATATGCAAACTTATTTGTCCACCACAAACTAGCTTGGTTTGACTTATTTTGTTTATGGTGCTACCTTACAGTCCAAAAGTTTAATCATCCACTTAATTATAAGGACGGTTACAATGCCCAAGGAGTTGCCTCTCTCAGAAAATCTTGAGGATTATCTTGAAGTTATACTGGAACTTGAAAAATCAAATAAGGTGGCAAGAGCAAAAGACATTGCTGATAAAATCGGGGTACAAAGTGCGTCGGTAACGGGAGCTCTTAAATCTCTGGAAAAGAAGGGTTTGATTAATTACGAGCCCTACAGCTTTGTTACCTTGACCAGTAAAGGTGAAAAGATTGCCAGACAAATCACCAGAAACCATAGTGTGCTTGAAAATTTTCTGATCAATGTTCTCCAAATTGATAAAAAAACCGCTAACGAAACCGCCTGCCGCATGGAACATGCGATTACCGAAGAGGCAACAGAACGTCTAGTTAGCTTTATTGATTTTATTTATAACTGCCCGAAAGCAGGCGAAGGCTGGATCCAGTCCTTCACTGTTGAATGCGCAAAAGGCGGGCGTGATTGGCAGAAATGCACAAAATGTATTGAAACATGCAGCAAAAACCATTTGGAAGCGGCCCCCAAATAACATACCCAGTTCATAACGATGCATTCAAGTCAGTATTACAGAGATATTCCCACACCATGCCCCTGATACATGAACTCTATCACAGTGATTTTCACACTAAACTGTTCACTGCCCATCAGCTTTTCCATGATTCCGGGGTAGCACTCTGCGCCATTCCTCATATTCACCAAGGCCTCATCACCCTTGAACGGCAGGCTACAACACTTCAGGAACAGATGCTCTCCCTCAACGTTGGTCACCTTTGCTCAAGTTGCGCACTCAAAGCTGGCGGTGGTTGTTGCAGTTTATATATGGCAGATGAAAACGATGCCGTTCTTTTGCTGATTAATCTTTTAACCGGCCACCTGGTATCTGTCCAGAAAGATGATGATTATGAATGTTATCTTCTTGGCCCCAAAGGCTGCATTTTGAGGTTTAAGCCGATATTCTGTCTGAATTATAACTGCCAGGCCATCAAGGTTCACACCAATGCCGCCATCTTAGCTTCATACCTGGCAGCCTCCGCCCAATTGCTGCAGCAACAATGGCTGGTTGAGCAACTCATCCTTACCTATCTTATGCAGACCCAGAAAAAATTATATTAACCCCTATCCCAATTTCTTACACTCTGCCTATCTTGCACTGCCGGCGAGGAATTTAACAAAAGATTGACACATTTTCGGAAAAACAGTATGGGATGCCAATTGGATTCTCATCTATAATGGGCGGCTGTCCAAATTTTCGAATTGCATGGCATCCTGATTGAGTTGTAATGAGCTGAGGATCCTTGGCTGATAATCAGCAATTTGGACGTTTTGGTCGCGTTTTTTTGAGCGGCGAAGATGAGAAAATGGATTTTTTTTCTCCTGGTCCAACGCTGAATAAGAAATTACGTATCATCCATCACTATCCATTCCCCCACAACCAACCAATTTTAAAGAGATACCCTATGTTGCCAGCCAGCAAAGCGGCGCAGGACCTGGAAAGTATGCTTCAGGCCAATCGGAAGGAGTTCGACCTTGATTACGACACCTTGCATTGGATTCGACCGGAGCAGGTTTTGGCTGCTGAGGAGAGGCGTCGTGAATTGCTGACCAGACTTGCCGGTTCGGTGGGTTCCTGCTGCGGCGGCGCCAAACTTTTTACCCGGGACCTGTCGCCGGGCTGCCGCCTTTGCACCGAGGGTCTTTGGTCGTGCCTGTTCATCAACGGCATCTGCAACGGCCGCTGCTTTTACTGCCCTGCCGATCAGACCAGAAAGGGTGAGCCAACGACCAACACCCTGCAGTTTCCGGTGGTCCGTGATTTTGTGGAGTATCTCGCTGTCTTTGGGATTCGGGGTGTTGGCTTCAGTGGCGGCGAGCCGTTGATGACTCTGGATCGGACATTGAGCTATCTCGGCGCGGTAAAGAAGCGTTTCGGTAACTCTGTTCATGCCTGGATGTACACCAATGGCATGCTGCTCACCGAGGATATACTCATGCGCCTCAAGGATGCGGGACTTGACGAGATCCGTTTCGACATTAGCGCTGACCGATACAGCCTCGCTAAGGTTGCCTTGGCGGTGGGGGAAATTACCACTGTGACCATCGAGATTCCGGCAGTGCCGGAAGACCGGCAGATCCTGCAGCAGGCCATGCTGGAGATGAACGACCTCGGTGTCAACCACCTTAACCTCCACCAACTTCGGCTGACTCCTTTCAACCGACATAATCTCGCACCACGACCCTACACTTTTCTGCACGGGCCCAAGGTGACAGTACTCGAATCCGAACAAGCCGCACTGGAGATGCTCGGCTTTGCCTTGGACAAGGGGTTTGCCACCGGCGTCAACTACTGCTCCTTCATCTATCGGCATCGTTATCAGACCTTGGGATCAAGGCGACGGGCCACCACCTTGCTCGGCAAGGCATATGAGTCAGTGACCGGCACCGGCCATCTACGCAACCTGATGGTATTCGGCGACCCCGGCCGCCTTGAGGATCTGGCGGCATCGTTTACCGCCTCCGGCCATTCGCCGTCACTTTGGTCGCTCAACGGCCAAAAAACACGGCTGACCATTCACGAAAGCCTGTTGCCCCTTGTAAATCAGGAACAGTTCTCCTTCAAGGTCACCTATCATACGGCGGCGATCAAGTCATCAATTTCCTATCAAAATTCGTACAGGGAAGTGGCATTGGGTAAAAAACGAAAAGTCGTGGTGGAGCGTCGGGCGGCAACCGGCGAAATCCACTTGGACAACGAAGCGCTTCATGCACTCCGAGAAGGCCACGCTACTTCAGAAGGCGCGGCGGCCTGGCAGGATATCAGTGACTACGAAGAGCCCGGATCAGGACTGCTGGCTTATTTTTGACAAGAAAGCCTCAAATTCCGCTTCCACATAGAAGGCCCGTTCGAAGAACAGGCCCGACGGCGATGCCGTGAATCGGGACGGGATGTCGGATGGCTGTTCGAAAAAGGCACCGACCTCCGCAGGTGTCAGGTGATGGCGCCCCACCTCCACCAGAATCCCGGCCAACCGGCGGATCATCTTCCAGAGAAAGTGCGAACCCACGATGCGAATGGTGATCAGGTCTTCCGTTTCTTTTAGAAGGGCTGCATTGATCATGACCTTGGTGGACTTCTTGAGTTCCTGCTTTTCGGCAAAAGATACAAAGTCGTGCATACCGACAAAAAGTTGCAATGTCTCGGCCATGGCCAGTGTGTCGAGCTGGTCGCGTACCCACCAAACATATCTCCGCTGGAAGGCGGTCTTTCGTTTGGCAATCTGATAGAGATAGCTCCGGCCAATGCAATGGTGCCGGGCATGGAATTGCGGGTGGCATGGTTCAACCCCGAGCAGGACGATATTGGTCGGCAGCAGTTCGTTCATTTCCGTGAGGATAGCAGCGGGCGGCAGGGAGGTAGTGGTTTCCATGTGCGCGACATACTGCAAGGCATGCACCCCGGCGTCTGTCCTGCCGTTGCCCTGGATGTCGATTTCCGGATCATTAAAGAGAGCGGCACCCACCTCCAACAGTGATCCTTGGATGGTGCGGGCGTCATTCTGTTTCTGCCAGCCGCTGAACCGGGTGCCATCGTATTCCATGGTAAGTTTGAAGCGTTTTCGTGGTAGGCTGTTCTTCATGGGGGGGGGTAGGTCCGCTTTATGATGGATTGAAAAAAATTAAGAAAGGTTGCTATACATTTTTTTGCCCCTTTTTTCAATACAATACGCTTGAAGGTAAGGTGGGTGCCGCTCCTCTTTGATCCGATTGACACGGGAAAATCCGCGAGCTATGTTCACCAGAAATTACAATGGAAAAGGCAGTGCCCTTTTCACATGATTCACTTCCAACTGCTTGGGGAACAGAAATACACCTACAGTTCGGACAACTTCTTTAACGAGGAAAACCATGCGTCTCTGCGTCACCTGTGCCGGGAAGGGCACAACATGCTGTGAATTCCGTGACATCCTTTTGAGTGCCGGAGATCTGCGGCGGATAACCGACCATACAGCAGCCGTTGATTTTTTTGAGCAGCGCGTTCCACTTGTCGCTGCTTACCTGGATCAGGATGATGATCCGAACTGGAACATCTATACCCTGCAACTGGATGGCGCCCGGCGAGTGGTTAAACATGCACAGCCTGCCTCTGGAGCCTGCTGGTTTCTGACAGAGTCGGGCTGTCGGCTCCCTGAGGATATCAGGCCGCTGGTCTGTCGCCTGCATCCCATGGAGTACACCGAGGAACGGCTCACGGGACTCTCCCCGGAATGTCCGGTGGATTATCTGCCAACTGAGGAAACTCTACTGACGAATCTTGAAATGGATCCGGCCATTGCCGAAGTCTGGCGGCGACAGCTCTATGACGAACTGCGCACCGAACTGTGGCAGCGCCCCAAGGCCGCCTGATATTTAATTGCTCCTAGGAGGCTGTCCGAGAATAGCAATTTCTTCTCAAATCGAGGCATTTTGAAGAAATAAGCACAGTCATATAGTTGATATTACGAGCATTATTTTTTCAAAACAACAATGAGTTGGGGAAAAAGGGCATTCTCGGACAACCTCCTAGAGGGTGAGGAGAGCCTTTTGCGGATATGGATGTCCAGTTCCCTTGACGGATGTGCATCTTCATTTTCGGTCTTCATTTTCGGGCGTTCATTTTCGGGCGTCATTTTCGGGGTCGGACCGAGCTAATTTCCTGTAATATCATTATAAATGCCCCAACAATGCATGTTTTCTGGCCTTAAACGGTCATTTTCAGGCGTGAAATGGGTGCTGTAAGGGATGTTAAGTTCTCGGCATTTTCCTTAACGGTTCATTTTTGATATCAAAATCGACCTTCTAAGGGTGAT
>JADGBM010000013.1 GCA_015231515.1 Desulfobulbaceae bacterium | reverse complement strand
AAAACTTCAATCCCTGGCAGCGCTTCAATCGTTGCTAGTTTTCTACGAATCGCCTCATCGCCTGCTTGTATCATTAAAAGACTGTCTGGATGTGTTAGGGGATAGAAATGTCGCGATTTGCAAGGAGCTGACAAAAATTCACGAAAAATGCCTCAAAGGAAAAATTTCAAATATAATTGATGGGTTAGGTCAACTGCGGGTTAAGGGTGAGTATGTTGTTTTAATAGAGGAGAACTCATCCATTGACGTGCAGCCCGAAACGCAGGATCTTAATGAACTGTTACTTTGGTACAAGGATTCAACTGATAAAAGTTTAAAAGATTCTGTTAAGGCGCTTGCCACTGATCTTGGGTTGTCTAAATCAAAAGTCTATGCTGAGGCCTTGAAGATTTGGGATAAAGAATGATGATTTTAACCAGGCATTGGGGTATATATGTTTTTCGCAGCGGTATGGGCTGGGGATTAGCAGAAGAGAAACCAATCAAATAACAATTAACCAACTGTGCAATGTGAAACAAGTTCAGGACTATTACTTTAAGAAGGCCCAAAAAGAGGGGTACCCCGCCCGAAGTGTTTATAAGCTTGAAGAGGCCCAGCTTAAATTTCGGTTTTTAAAACGCGGCGATAGGGTTTTAGATATTGGGGCCTTTCCTGGCAGTTGGTCAATATATGCCTCAAAGGTGCTTGGCCCGCAGGGCAAGGTTGTTGGGGTCGATCTGCAGGAAGCTAAGCGCATGCAGCAATCGGGACGAGCAGCCATTGAATTTATTGTCGGAGATATCCTGGAAGATGAAACTGTGGCAGAAATTTACAAGTACGCGACTAAATATCAGTCGGTATTGAGTGACATGGCCCCAAGTACAACGGGAAATAAGTGGGCAGATCAGCAAAAATCGCTTGAGTTATCCCGGCGGGCCTTTGATTTGGCCAAGTTGATGCTGGCAGAGGGCGGAACTTTTTATTGCAAGGTGTTTGAGGGCGAGGATTTTAAAGAGTTTTATGATATGGTGCGGAAATATTTTGCTAAAACAAAAATTGTTAAACCCAAAAGTTCACGGAAGGAAAGCCGGGAGATATTTGTTTTGGGTATGGGATACAAAAGCTGAAAATTACGGATCAGCTTGTTGGCTAAAGTTTAATAGGAATAGATTTTAGGGGGGTACAGTGTCTGGACATTCAAAATGGAGCACTATTAAAAGAAAGAAGGGTGCAATTGATGCAAAACGTGGGAAAATTTTTACCCGGTTAATTAAAGAGATAACCGTAGCTGCGCGTTCCGGCGGAGGTGATCCTGATGGCAATCCACGGCTTCGTACGGCAATAGCCGGTGCAAAAACAGAGAATATGCCCAAGGATAATATTGAGCGTGCCATTAAGAAGGGAACTGGCGAGCTGGAGGGGGCTATTTACGATGAGATCGTCTATGAAGGGTATGGCCCCAGCGGCGTTGCTGTCCTGGTAGAATGTATGACCGACAATCGAAACCGCACCGTATCCGAGGTGAGACACTGTTTTAGCAAAAACGGTGGGAACCTCGGGGAGTCTGGTTGTGTTGCTTTTATGTTTGATAAAAAGGGGCTTATTCTGGTCGATAAAGAAACAATTTCAGAAGACAAGTTGATGGATCTGGCCCTCGATGCTGGTGCCGAGGATGTTGTGGAAGAAGAGAGTGAATTCCAGGTAATAACTGCCCCGGAATATTTTGATGCGGTACGCGAGTCACTTGCGGGAAATGGCGTGGCCTTTCTTGACGCCTCAGTTTCGATGATTCCGCAGAATACTGTTGATATTACCGACGAGAAAACCGCTAAGCGCATTTTGACCATGATGGAAACCCTTGAAGAAAACGAAGATGTGCAAAATGTGTATTCAAATTTCGACATTCCAGATGAAATTATGGAACAATTATAACACCGTCAATAATGGCAAGAACATCTGGGAACTCTTTTCGTATTATCGGCATTGACCCTGGATCCAGGATAACCGGTTATGGAATTATTGATGTTACCGGCTCTGAATTTCAGTTTGTTTGTTGTGGTGTTGTGAAGTCGACGGCATCACATAAGTTTCCCCAACGCCTCAAAGAACTCTTTGATGGTATTCATTTGGTGGTTAGTGAATATAAGCCTGAATGTGCTGCTGTTGAGGATATCTTTTTTGCCAAAAACCCCCAGTCGGCGTTGAAGCTTGGTCAGGCACGCGGAGCGGTAATAATGGCCCTGGTGACGAACCAGCTGCTGGTTGATGAGTTCACAGCCAAACAGGTCAAGCAGGCTGTTGCCGGATATGGCCAGGCAAGCAAGGCACAGGTTCAACATATGGTAAGAGTTCTCCTTGGCTTAACCTCTTCTCCTAGTGAAGATGCGTCGGACGCACTGGCTGTAGCCATCTGCATGGCCAATCATCTGGGAGGTATCCTTAGCCCAGATAAACTATAATAAACTGCGGGCCTGGATAAGTACCTTAAAAGTAGGTTCTAAATTGCTAATTTAAAACTGGTTATTTGAAGTCTTGCCATAAAAAACACGAAAATTACTGATAAGGTACTAAATGATCGCCTGTCTGACTGGTTCACTGTTACATAAAACTCCAGAGCGAATTATTGTCGATTGCGGTGGCGTTGGTTACGATGTTGCTTTTTGCCAATCGGGACTGCGGCACTTGCCGGAGATAGGCGGGGAGGTTTTTGTCTTCATCTACACCAAGGTGCGCGAGGATGCCATTGAACTTTTTGGCTTTATAAGCCGCGAAGAAAAAGAGCTGTTTGTTGTTTTGTTGGGGGTTTCTGGCGTTGGGCCCAAGGTTGCTTTGGGTATAGTCGGGGCGCTTTCGCCTGCTGATTTTTCTCGCGCTGTTCTCACGGATGATCTACATCGTCTAACGAAGTTGCCTGGTATAGGTAAGAAGACGGCAGAACGGCTGTGTCTTGAGTTAAAAGATAAAATCCAGGCCTTTGTTAATCCTGATGATTCCACACATGGTGAACAAGCTGGCTCTGATGTTGACGATCAGGTTGCCAGTGACGTTATTTCTGCACTGGTTAATTTGGGGTATCCTCAGTCCCAAGCCAGGCAAGCCTTAAGAAATGTCTTGAAGAGTGTTCCACATGCTGAACCGAGCCCACCGATTGAAGAGTTGTTGCGATTGACATTGAGGTCCCTGGCGTGAATTTTGAGGAACGCATAGTCACTTCAAAGGGTGTGATAGATGAGCTTGCCGAAGAGGTGTCGCTGCGCCCTCAATACTTGGCTCAATATATTGGCCAGGATCACCTGAAAAATAATTTGTCGATCTCAATCCAAGCAGCTTTGGCACGAAACGACGTGCTGGACCATGTCTTGTTTCATGGGTTCCCAGGGCTTGGGAAAACTACCCTGGCCTATATTATTGCCAACGAGATGGGGGCGAAAATTAAGGTCACCTCTGGGCCGGTTATAGAAAAATCAGGTGATCTTGCGGCCATTCTTACAAGTCTACAGGAAGGCGATGTTTTGTTTATTGATGAAATTCATCGTCTCAATCATGTTGTTGAGGAAATTCTTTATCCGGCCATGGAGGATTTCCAGCTCGATCTGGTGATAGGCCAGGGCCCCGGTGCAAAATCGGTTAAAATGGATTTGCCCCGATTTACCTTGGTGGGGGCAACAACTCGTACCGGCTTATTAACCCCGCCATTACGTGACCGCTTTGGTATTATTCTGCGCCTGGACTATTATTCATCGACAGAGTTAGTCGAAATTGTTAAGCGGTCAGGGAAAATGCTTGGCATTCCGATGGATGAAAGCGGAGCGCAGGAGTTGGGGGGGCGTTCTCGCGGTACCCCTAGAATTGCAAACCGCCTTCTCAAGCGGGTTCGTGACTTTGCCGAAGTTAAGGCGGATGGTAAAATTACCAAGAAGGTCTCTTGTTTAGCCCTTGAGATGCTCAATGTCGACGAACTGGGGCTAGATGATATGGATCGGCGTATTCTGCTTACTATGATTGACAAATTTCAGGGCGGTCCAATTGGTCTTGAAACTCTGGCCACTGCTGTGTGCGAGGAGAAAAACACCCTGGAAGATGTTTACGAACCGTTCTTGATTCAGTCCGGCTTTCTTATGCGCACTCCCAGGGGGCGCATGGTCACCCCCGCCGCTTATGAGCATTTTGGCAGAACCTATGCCGGCAGCATCCCCCAACAAGCGCCCAAACTTTTTGAGTAAGCCATTGTTCCTTTCTTAATTTCTTCTTGTTTCTCCGCTTATTTTCAGTACATCTCAAAAAATATATTTTTACCTTGCGGCATGTTTTTTTTTGTGTCTGCACAAAATTCTGCTATGGTAATTATATCAAGCTGTTAAAAACAACTTTTTCGATCTAATACAAAGAGAACCATGACCAAAAAAAATGTTGCAGATATCAAAAATATGAAAGCTGTCGGTCAGCGTATCTCTATGCTGACTGCTTATGATGCCAGTTTCGCCAGGATGCTCGAAGGCGCCGGTGTGGATATGCTGTTGGTTGGTGATTCTCTCGGTATGGTGGTGCTTGGATATGACTCAACTGTTCCTGTGACCATGGAGGAGATGATTCATCATTCAAGGGCTGTCCGCAATGGGGCGCCAGATACCTTGATAGTTGGCGATATGCCGTTTATGTCGTATCAGGTCTCAGTGCCTGACGCTATTAAAAATGCTGGCCGTTTCATGAAGGAAGCAGGCTCTGACGCCATTAAAATTGAAGGTGGCATTGAAGTTTGTGAGACTGTTCGGGCAATCGATAAGGCTGGTATCCCGGTAATGGGTCATATCGGTTTGACGCCGCAGACGGCAGGCAAACTTGGTGGTTATAAAGTGCAGGGCAAAGATATCGATTCTGCTAAGGCCCTGCTTGAAGCAGCTCGGGCCTTGGAGCAAGCCGGAGCCTTTGCAATTGTTCTGGAATGTGTTCCCGCTCCATTGGCGCAGTTGATTACTCAGCAGATAGGTATTCCGACAATAGGCATTGGTGCCGGCGTGGGTTGCGATGGACAGGTATTAGTGACCCATGATCTACTGGGCATGTTCGAAAAGTTTACGCCAAGTTTTGTTAAACAGTTTACTCGCCTCGCTCCTTCCATAAAAGAGGCCGTGCAGGTGTTTATACAGGAAGTTAAAGACGGGGAGTATCCCGGAGACGAGCATAGTTTTCCTCTCAAATTTGATGTAAAAGAGTTGTTGAACAGTAATTAAAGGGACACGTTAATGGATATAGCAACCCCGATAGGCTTGGCGTTAGGTACATTTTTAATATTAGCGGCGATATTTCTGGGCGGATCGCTGTCGAGCTTTATAAATATTCCTTCAGTGCTGATTGTTCTGGGTGGTACTCTTTCAACTGCCTTTATTCGTTTTGGTATGGAGGATGTTATTAATTCTTCAAAAGTTGGGATGAAGACACTCTTCTCCTCGTTAAGTAATCCATCTGATATTATCAAAGAGGTTGTTAACCTGGCTAATATTGCCAGAAAAAACGGCTTGATTGTTCTTGAGCAGCAACCGATAGACGATGCCTTTTTGAAAAAGGCGATAATGTACTGTGTTGACGGGCATGAGGCTGAGTTTATTGAAGAGGTTTTAAAAAAAGAGGTTAGTTTGACCATTGAACGGCATGATCTTGGCCGCAAGGTATTCAGCGGTATGGGTGATGCTGCGCCAGCCTTTGGTATGATAGGCACTCTTATCGGTCTGATCTTGATGCTGGGCAATATGAGCGATCCGGCTTCGATAGGACCCGCCATGGCTGTCGCCCTTTTAACAACCATGTATGGGGCTATTCTGGCCAACCTGGTTTTTTTGCCTATCGCCGATAAACTTGCGTTGCGCAGTGAACAGGAAGCCAGAAACAAACGTCTGATAATTGAAGGGGTGCTTGGAATTTTGAAGGGTATTAATCCCAGGGTTATGCAGGAGTTTTTGGAAACCTTTCTGCCTCCAAAAGATCGTCTGGCAGGGCAGTAGTGCTGCACTTCGGTGTTTTTTTACAACTCCTCGTAAGCTCTGGTACCTATAAACGCGATAAAATCGGGTATATGACTGCGCTGAGCCTCAAATGGTGTATGTATGGCAGATGATGATTGCCCCAAAGTAAAATGCAAGGCCGGATCGCCTGCATGGATGTGTACTTTTGCGGATCTGATGTCGCTGTTGCTTTGTTTTTTTGTTTTGCTCCTCTCCTTTTCGGTCATGGACGCTCAGAAATACAAGATGGTGAAAGGTTCGATGAAGAATGCCTTCGGTGTGCAGAAGACCGTGAAGGTTGTTGATAGTCCGAGTTCTGATAAGATTATTTCCCAGGAACTGCCCTCTATTCCAATTGCCGTAAAGATAATCAAACGGCTTGAGGAAGAAGTTTCAGAAGAGATGGCCAGTGGTTTGATAGAGGTTGAGGCGGCTGGTGAAGGAGCGGTCTTGTTGAGGATGAAGGACTCCTTGGCTTTTGATTTTGGTAAGGCAACCATTCGGAAACAATTTTTCCCAATTCTAGACGCAATCGGAAAGGTTATTTCAGAAATTGAAGCCAAAGTCACTGTCTATGGGCACACGGATAACGTGCCCTTACGAAAAGGTGGGTTGTTTAGTTCTAACTGGGGTCTCTCGGCCGCACGAAGTGTTGCTGTTGTCGAATATTGGGAGGATAAATTTAAAATTTCTAACTTTAGGATGACCGCAACGGGAAGTGCAGATGGCCAACCTCTAGCAGGGAATGATACCTCTGAAGGCAGGGCAAAAAATAGGCGCGTGGAATTTAAATTAGAACTTCCTCAAACCGCCCTTACTTTTAAGGGGCTCAAAGAGCTTCTCGCTGAATAGTATCCGCTGCAATAACGGTTTGAGTTACTGAAGTGGTGATTTCAAGAGTGCGAATCGATTTTTTTTTATAGAAGAGTTTCCGGGGTAGGGCACTAATTATGACAATAGATAATCGACAGGCGGTTCGTGTAACCGGCAAAATTCCATTTGCGTGTAGCCGTGTTTCAACCGAAAAATTCGAGAAGGTTTTGGCTGATTTTAATGAGGGTATTTCACTTTATAACAGAGAAGAGCTTGCCGACGTTCAGGTCTACATCGGGGCGCAATCTTCTTTGGCCAGGTTAAGGGATAAGGATGAGGATTTAGCAGCATTTTTGCAGCATATCGACGGTAAACTCAATCTGCTCTTAAAAAAAGTTGATAACGAGCCGAGCCTTGTAGATACTCTTGTTCTTCAACGGGTCAGCATTGGTGCCAACGGTTTAGCATTTTGGAGCGATAAGGAGTTTAGCAAAAATGATATTGTAGAAATCTATCTTCTTTTACAGCCGGAACATGTATTTATCTGCTGTTTTGGAACTGTTGTGGAGTGTGTTGCGTGTCGGGGTGATCAAGTTAAGCCTGATCAGAGATACCGTGTTTCCGTAAATTTGAAGTTAATTATGGATGCGGATCGTGAAGAGCTTGTTCATTATAACTTCAAGCAGCAGAGCTTGGCGTTGAAGCAGCGCCGCATTCAAAAAGAAGAAACGGAATAGTTTGTGTATTGTCTATTAATTGTCTTGGATCGTTTTTTTACCGAAGACGTTAAGTCCTTTCAATAACATCAAAGCGGTACTAAGTTGATTGTCCCTGCTGAGCTGTTCTTCCACATCACCACTACTATTTAGTTCTGACTCTTCATCTGTTTTCTGTTGTTTCTCTCCGAGTTCGTTACCGTTTTTAATATGATGCTTGAGGTCTTTTTCGCGCAGTACGGATGCCGATAGTTCCTTATCCTCACTTGGTGGCTGTAGCGGCACAATCAAGTCGGGGGTTATCCCTTTGGCCTGTATTGATGTGCCGTTTGGGGTGTAATATCTGGCCGTGGTCAGTCTAAGTCCCGCCCCATCATTTAAAGGGAAAACCGTCTGGACAGAACCTTTCCCAAAGGTTTGAACGCCAAGGATTAAGGCCCGTTTGTGGTCTTGTAATGCACCGGCAACAATTTCAGAGGCACTGGCACTGCCCTCGTTCACCAGAACTATTAATGGAAAGTCAAACTTGGAGCCGCCCGAGTGGGCAAAATATTCGGTGTTCTGGTTTTTAAGTCTTCCTTTAGTGTACACAATCATTCCTTCATTAAGAAAAAGATCTGAGATGTTAACGGATTGTTCGAGCAGCCCCCCGGGATTGTTTCTCAAGTCAAGCACAAGGCCGGCTAGCTGTTTTTGGGCGGACAGTCTGTTGATGGCCTCCCTGGTATCTCGAGTAGTTTTAGCCTGAAAATTAGTTATGCGCACATACCCGTAACCCGGTTCGAGAAGTGATGCCTTGACACTGTGCAGTGGGATAACGTCACGGGTAATTGTGAATTCCTGTAAGTCGTCCCAGCCCTTTCTGTGGATCGAGATAGTGACTTCAGACCCTTTTTTACCGCGTAACAGAGTGACCGCCTCCATCAGGGTCATCTCCTTGGTGAACTCTTTGCCGATTTTGATGATTTTATCACCAGCCTTAATGCCCTTTTCATAGGCGGGTGTTCCTTCGATTGGCGAAACAACAATAAGAACATCATTTTTCATGGTAATTTCAATACCGATACCCGAAAAACTGCCTTTTGTTTCGATCTGCAGGTCTTTGAAGCTCTCGGGCTTTAAGTAAGATGAGTGGGGGTCAAGGGCGGAAAGCATGCCTTTAATGGCGCCATTGATAACGTTTTCGGAGTCGATCTCTTCAACGTAGTTCTTCTCGAGAAGACTCAGGACATTTGCAAAGGTTTCTAGGTTCTTGTATGTGTTCTGGTCTTTGGTGAAGGCGCTGGTCGGTTGGAAAAGAAGAGTGATGGTGAGAATAGTCAGTATGGATATATTTTTTAAAGCGTTTGCTTGCATGATTGCTCTCGAGGGTAAATATGAGGCTTGAAATTGTTGTTGGGCTGCTAGAGACGATTATTACACTACAAAAGACTAAAGGACGAGTAGTAGTTGTTCTGTTGCATCTGTTTACCACCTATCGATTTCAAGGACAATATGTAAAACGCTTTAAAAAAACTCTCCATAATTGTCTGAAGCACTATCAGGGGCTGTCAATCAAC
Source organism: Desulfobulbaceae bacterium (assembly GCA_015231515.1). Lineage (NCBI taxonomy): Bacteria > Pseudomonadati > Thermodesulfobacteriota > Desulfobulbia > Desulfobulbales > Desulfobulbaceae > Desulfobulbaceae bacterium. The sequence goes on along the minus strand of JADGBM010000013.1, from coordinate 34,762 downwards.
CAGGGGAGAGGGTCAACTGGTTGAGATTCATGTCTGATCTCAAAATGCAATCCGTTTGACAAAAGCGTCGTGCCGTCGCCCATCAGTCCGATTGTTTGACCGGTTTCGACCTGCTCGCCTTTTGTGATCAGGATCGAGTCAAGGCCCGAAACGAGGCTGTGATATTGAAGGCCATGATCAATAATGACCATGTTGCCGTAGCCTGTCATCGTACCTGCAAAAGCGACGAATCCAGAATAAATGGCTTGAACTTCAGTTTTTTGAGCCACCTCGATATTGATACCTGTAGAGATTACTTCGGTGTTGAACCGGTCAATCGAAGCCCCGAAATATTTAATTATCTTACCCTGAACTGGGGGCGCTAATCTGCCCTGCATAGAGATGAACTCGGTGTTCTCACGGGGGAGTGTCTTTTTAGTGGATTTCAGCTTGGTAATTTTGCGTTTTTTGCTGCGGATAACTTTGACCTGTAGGCTGTCAATTTTTTCGGCCAGTTCATCGGCCGCAACCTGAATTTCAGCAAGCGCACGTCGGTAAAGTTGCTCTTCGGTTTGTACCCGGGCAAGAAGGTCTGCCCTTTCCTGTCGAGCAGAAATTAATAACTCTTCCTGCTTTTTTGTTTCCAGAATCACCTCTAAAAGATTTTCTTTTTCTTTGATAATTTCAGCCTGGGCGCTGGAAAGCAGGGTGATTTTAGAGCTGTAGTTATGAAGGACCTGTTTGTCATACTGAAACATGGCTTGGAAATAGTGATTTAAATTGAGCAGTTGGGGCAGGGTAGACGCGGAAAATAAGGTGTTGATAATACTGATTTCATCCATCTGGTAAAATGAACGAAGCCTTTTGCTTACATGTTCGGCAATAGTCTCTTTTTCCGCTTGCAAGGCATTGATTTCTAACTCTTTTTGCTGAATGCGCTCCTCCTGACTAAGAAGTTGTTCTTGCAAAAAGAGCAGTTTTTCCTGTCCAACCTTAAGCTCGTTGTCCATCCTCTGTAGTTCTTTGTGAATGTTAAGCTCATGCTTCTGGGAAGATTGAATTTTCTCTTTCTGACTGGATATCTGTTGCCGAATGCGGTCAATAGTCGATGGGGGTGGTTGATTTGCCAAACAAAAAACCGGCAGGCTTCCTGTTGATATGAAGAAAAATAAGGTCGTGATGACTAAATTTTGCAGAGTTCGACTGAAAGCACGGTTAAAGGACATAATGAGGTCATATTCGTAAAAATTTACGGATCGAAACGATACTGCCGAAGGTGCAGAGGATGATGCTGATCAGGAGAATTGCGGCAACCATATATTGGGGCATAAAGGTGAAGTTGAAGATACTGAGGAGTGCAGGGCCACTGAATTTGGTTTTGATCCAGGCATAAAGTGCATAGAGGCAAATTAAGCCAAATCCTGCGCCAAAGATCCCCTGCAAAATCCCCTCAAGAACCAGCGGGGCCTGGATGTATGATTTTGTGGCGCCCAGCAGTCTAAGAATCTCAAGCTCGGCATGCCTGGTGATAACCGTGAGCCGAATGGTGCTCGAAACCATAAATGTTGCAGTAAGCACCAGGAGGCCGCCGCTTAGAAAAACAATGAGCCTGATGAGCTGGGTAAATAGTGCCAGGCGCTCTATCCATTCACGGCCATACTCTACTTTTTGAGCCTCTGGCAGGGTTGCCAGGAAGTCTGAGAATTGGTCGATTCGAGAGAGCGTTTCCAGGTTTTTAGCGGGGTAGACCTCAATGGATGGAGGCAGAAAGTCAGGGGTCATGTCCTGAAGCATGTTGCTCTCTGAGCCAAGTTGTTTGCTCAGATGATTAAAGGCATCTTGGCGGGAGATGAATACAACTTTCTCAACATCGCTGAAACTTCTGATCCGTTTTTCGATCTGTGGACGTAACGCCACAGGTATCTCATTTTCGAGGTAAACTATAAGCCGAATATGCTTGCTCAATTGAACGCCGGCTTTTTGTAGGTTTATAAAAACCAGAAAGAAAAACGAAAAAATTAAAACAGAGAGGCTGACAGTTAATAATGTCATAAGCTGTGCACCCCAGGTCTGTTTTAAATTTCTACCTGTTTGGGTGAGAATTGCCAAGGCGTTCAAAGTCTGTCTCCTGTATATCCTGCGTCAGGTTTTTGATCGATAGTTCCGAGAAAATTCATTTTTCCATGATCCAGGTCTAGGATTTGATGTGTCGAATCTTTGTAGATCGACTCATCGTGAGTGGCAATGATCAAGGCTGTGCCAGCCTGGTTTAACTGTTCGAAAAGGTTAATAACGAGTTTGGTGTGCATCGGGTCTAAATTGCCTGTTGGCTCATCTGCCAGAAGAAGTGGTGGGTAGTTGGCGGCGGCTCGTGCAATGCTGACCCGTTGCTGCTCGCCTCGGGAAAGGATCTCAGTGCGAAACTCTTTTTTGGATGTCAGGTTCAGGGCGTCAAGAAGAAAATCTATTCTGTCGTTGATGATTTTTTTTGACTTATAGGTAACTTCCATGGGCATGGCGATATTTTGAAAAACCGTATGCTTGGGAAGCAGTTTGAAGTCTTGATAGGCGATACCAATACGTTGTCGAACTCGTTGCAGGCGGCTGGCTGAAATCTTGGAAAGATCTTGGCCGTCCACCTCAATAACCCCTTTTGTCGGGTGTTCGATGGCACAGATAAGTTTTAAAAGCGATGTCTTGCCGGCCCCGCTCATACCTGTCAGAAAGAGCATTTCACCTCTGCGGACGGTGCATGAGATGTCGAGAAGGGCAACGATGTCGGGGGGGTAGACCTTGTTAATTTTTATGAGCTCGACAATTGGCAGCTTTGAAGAAATGTCATTCATGTCTGATTCAGGGTTTAGTGGATAGAAATCACAGCCGGGAGAAAAAGGGCTTACATAGTTCACAGGTATCGTTTTTCATCTCTTCGGCATTTTCGTGAAAAGAATGAAGAAAGGTTAAAATACGGCAACATAATGATAATTCTACAAATATTATCCCAATCTCATAAAAAATGACACTTTTTTTATGGATATTGTCAGGAAAAGGTCGTAAAGTTTGGCGAAATTTCCGTGTATGATTTTTCTGGTCAAAACAAGAGGATAGAATGACAATTACCGATATAAGCGGTTCCTGCAGTTATGCTGGTATCATCGGCAGCTGTGCGAAGATGAAAGACCTTTTTTCACTTATCAGCAAAGTGGCAGACACAGACACAACTGTGCTTGTCTCTGGTGAGTCCGGCACTGGAAAGGAGCTAATTTCGCGGGCAATTCATCTTGAGGGGCCTCGAGCTGACAAACCGTTTATTCCGATAAATTGTGGAGCCATACCCGCCGAATTACTCGAAAGCGAGTTGTTTGGCCACGAGAAAGGGGCATTTACTCACGCCATACGAACTCGTCAGGGACGATTTGAACTTGCCCATGGCGGAACGGTCTTCTTAGACGAGATATCTGAGATGAGCCCGATGCTCCAGGTAAAGCTCTTGCGCGTACTTCAAGAGCGCCAGTTTGAGCGAGTCGGCGGAACGCAGCCTATATTATCCGACTTCAGGGTTGTTGCGGCCACGAACAGAGATCTTGAGGAAGAGGTGAAGACTGGCAGATTTCGTGAGGATCTCTTTTACAGACTTAATGTGATCCCGGTTAAAGCACCCACCCTGAGGGAGAGGCAGTCGGACATCCCAATTCTGATTGAATATTTTATCCAGAAAAATAATCGAACCAAAAAACGAAAGATTACCGGCATAAGCCAGGAGGCATTGAGCTGTATGATCCGGTATCCTTGGCCGGGGAATGTTCGTGAACTGGAGAATATTGTCGAAAGAATGGTTATTCTTGCTGCCGGCCAGGAAATTATGGCCGATGATTTACCTGAAAAGATATTTATGTCGAAAGGGGATAGTGAAGGCCCAGTAAATGAGTTACCTGCCAGTGGGTTTATCTTAAGTAACGTTGTTGCCGATTATGAGAAAAAACTGATTGTTCAAGCCCTCAACCAGACTGACTGGGTAAAGAATCAGGCGGCAATGTTGTTGAACATAAACAGAACAACGTTGATTGAAAAAATGAAACGTCATAATCTGGTTAAGCCTACCGTTGAACTGGTGCAGTAATTTTTCAGGTAACTATTCAGGTGGTGCCCGCAGTACTGTTCGAATTTTCGTAGTTCGACTGTTTGGCATTCGATTGTTGGTACAGTCGCAAAACAAACTTTAACCCCGGAACCTAAACCTGCATCTGTGAAACTTTTTTTATTTCCAACCATACACTCGATTCCAGGAACTATTGTAGTAAGCCTGTTTCTTTTGGTATTATGCGTCGGCATGGTGCAAGCTGCCGACCCCACTGATGAACAGAACCATATAGAAGCGGCTGATGGTCAAGTTGAGACTGAACCTCTGGGGCCGACGGCGCTGGAACTTTGGGAGAAGGCCAATACCTATCTCCAGGATGATGATCAGGAAAATGCTGCCCAATATTTTTATACAGTTTTCAAACGCTTTCCTGATGATGTGAATGCAGCAGAATCTCTTTGGAATACAGCCCTTATTCGCGAAAAGTTTGCCCTGAAAACAAAGGGTGCCGACTGGGATCCCGTTCGTAATCTGTTCAGGCTTTATATCAACCACTACCCCACTGGAAACAACGCCGCGCAAGCCTATCTGGAGTTAGGAAAGACCTATTATTTTATGCGCTTGTATCGCGAAGCCGTCAGTTATTTCAAGCTTTTCTTGAATAAATTCCCCCTTTCGCCTTTGACCATAGAGTCTAAGCAGTGGCTAGGAGAGGCCCTGGTTAAGGTTGGGCGGGCAAAAGAGGCAGAAGAACTTTTTCAGGTGCTTATGAATGATAGCGATAAAAATGTACAACAGATCGGCTTCATTGGTATGGGTGACTTGCATTACATGAAAAAGGAGTACCGGCAGGCTAAGGATTTTTTTCAAATGGTGGTGATTAATTACCCCAACTATTACCTCCAAGATCCTCAGATTTTGCGTAAGGCCGGTCTGGCAAATATTCACTACGGCAAAACTGATCGTGGTAGAAAGCAGTTGTATCATTACCTGAGTCTTGATGGGTTTTCTTTATACCGGGTTGAGGTACTCTTTGGACTTGGGGAATCATATCTGCTGGAGAAGGATTTTGCTTCAGCACAAAAGATATACCGGCAAGTTATTGAAGAGGGGCAGAAAAAGGAAAAAGAGGTGTTCTTCAGTACGCTGCGATTGGCCCAGATTCAAGATGATCCTGAGATCAAACTTTCAAAATGGGAGAAACCTAATGATCTCACCGATAGCAAGGGAGATATTCCTTACTTGAATGTTCTGGAGCGATACTTCGATAGTCCGCTTTCTCAGGATGCCCGTTTTGGGTTGTTTAATCGGTATAAAGCAAGAGGCGATTTGGACAAGGCCTACTCAACCGGCCGTGATTTTTTGCGTAATACGGATCCTGAAACTGATAAAATTCAAGATTTTGAAAGAGTTGGTACGGTCTTATTGTACCTTGCCGAGGCGCTTCTGAAAAATAAGCGGTATCAGGATATTTATGATTTATACTTTGTCGAATATCGCCACGTGCAAGATTACCCCGATGGCACTATCTTATACAAGATCGGTCAGGCACTTGAGGCCTTGAACCTCTTTGATAAAGCTGCGATTGTCTATTACCGGGCCCAGAAGTGGCCTTTAACCGATGAGGAAAAGATAGATTTATATTATCGGCGGGCCCGAGTATATCTGGCCTTAAACGATTATGCCTCTGCAGACCTTCTCCTCAAGCATCTGCGTACAGTTTATGAGGGAACTGATCGGGTTGGTGAAATATATTCATACAGCGGCAAACTCAGTGAAGCTTTAGATGACAACGAAACAGCCCTCGGCTTTTATGTCCAGGCCGCTGAGCAACCAACATTCAAGGAAAAGATTGCGGAGTACGCTGACGATGCTTTGCGTCTTTTTCTGCTTTTAAATCAAGAGGTGGCGGCACATGATTCACTTTTGAAAATGCGTGAAAAGGGGCTTGAGGCTACTGTGGCCCAGGATTGGTTTTTGAAAATTGGCAACGCCATGCGTCTGAAAGATAATTACCAGGGTGCTGTCGGAGTTTACAGTGCAGGTCTGCAGCAGGAGTATCCCCAAAACAGCAATTCGTCTCAGGCGATGCATTTGTACCTAGGCGACTGTTATATGGCCCTGAATGAAACCCGACAGGGTCTTGATCACTACATCAAGGCCAAGGATGGGGAAAGTGCTTTCTGGCAGAAAATGGCTATGGAGCGCTTGAGTCAGAGTGAGATCGATAACGATCTGGTTGAAATGAAAAAGGTCAGCGGGCAATAACTCTTAAATATATGTCAGAAAATATGAATCGCATACTGGTAGTCGACGATGATCAAACCCAGCGCATTGCCCTGTTTGAAGGGTTAAGCAAGATTGGCTATGAGGTTGCTGTGGCCGAGAATGGTGTCATGGGGCTTGAACTTCTGCAAAAAGAATCATTTGCTTTGGTGGTCACCGATATTCGGATGCCTGAAATGAATGGCCTCGAGTTTATGCAGAAAATCAAGATGGCTAGTCCTGGCCTGCCTGTAATTGTTGTTACGGCCTTTGCCACTGTGGATACAGCGATTGAAGCGATGAAAAAAGGCGCTTCTGATTATATCCTCAAGCCCTTTCCTGTTGAGGTTATTCAGGAAACGGTCAAGCGAACTATTGAGAAGGTGCGGCTCGACTCTGTTCTAGTCGGTGACGGTCAAAATGCTGATTCGGTTTTTTCCGGTCACGATATCTCCCAAAAATCCCGAAGTCAGAGCACGTCCAAGCCGATTGTCGGTAAAGACCCGGGGTGGTTGAAGGTCGTTGAAAAAGCTAAGGCGGTGGCCTCGAGTAAGGCCACAGTTCTCATCTTGGGGGAGTCTGGCACCGGCAAGGAGGTTCTGGCCCGTTACCTCCACACCGAGAGCGAACGCTCCGGTGGGCCCTTTATTGCTTTAAACTGTGCCGCTCTTCCTGACGGTTTATTGGAGAGTGAGCTTTTTGGTCATGAAAAAGGTGCTTTTACCGGAGCGGTGGTAGCCAAAAAAGGGAAATTCGAATATGCCGATGGCGGGACGCTTCTGCTTGATGAAATTGGCGAGGTTCCTCTGCACCTGCAGGCCAAGCTGTTACGGGTTCTTCAGGAGGAGGAAGTTGATCGTTTGGGCGGGAAGGCTCCGGTAAAATTTGATGTTCACGTGCTGGCAACTACCAACCGTAATTTGCTTGAGGCGGTTGAAAAAGGCGAGTTTCGCCAGGATTTGTTTTACCGGTTGAATGTAATTCCTCTCAATCTGCCTTCCCTTTGTGAGCGGAAAGTTGATATCCCACTTTTGACGGATTTTTTTATCAAGCGCTATTCGGAAAGATACAAAAAGGATGTTAAGAGTTTGTCCGAACGATCTTTGGAAAAATTTCTCTGCTACGCCTGGCCTGGTAACGTTAGGGAGATGGAAAATATGATTGAACGGGCAGTTCTCTTGAGTCAGGGACCAACACTTGAACCTTGGGATTTGTGGGATGAAGGTGCTGCGGAATATATGGAGCCGGTGGAGAGCCCGGTTTTGCCTGCTTCTCAGCCGGAAGCATCCTCAGATGGCTCGGTGGCGCAGGTCTCAATTCAGTCAGGGGAGATGATACCTTTGCGGGAAGTCGAGCGTCAAATGATTATGCAGGCTCTCCATAAAACTGACAATAATCGAACACATGCAGCAAAAATGCTGGGCATAAGTGTCAGGACCTTGCGCAATAAACTCAATGAGTACCGAACCAAAGGTTTTTCTGTCTAGCTGGTTCTGTGATCGATATTTATCTTGCTGTAATTAAAGGAAAATTATCTTTTTGCGGCGCAGCCCCTTTCCTTATTTTTCAGCTATTTGCATAGCCAAATTCTGCTGACTTCCGGCCATATACTCTCTCTTTTTCTTCTTTTTACCTAAGAAAATTTTTCCGGCATTCTTATTGCATGATCTGTGGTAGTGTCAGTTCTTGCGGTTTGGTTTGTGAAAACCGTGGGGGAAAGGGCAATTGGCGATTCATTTAAACACGGGAGTAATCACATGCCATTTGAAAGTAAGATGTTCGGTGGAGTTATCAGTTCTGGCCAGATCGCGCTTAACGCCAGATTAGAGAAACAAGGGCTGATTCAATCGAACATCGCTAATATTGAGACTCCGGGCTATAGCAGTCAGGACTTCTCTTTTGAATCGGTTATGGCAAATGCTCTGCGTGGGCAGGGAAAGCTTGCCAGAACGAATGCAAAACATATTCAGCTTGATCCTGTCGAGTTGTCACAAAGTATGGAGTATAAATCCGATAAAAGGCCTGTTGATCTGGATGAGGAGATGCAGAAGATTTCAGAAAATCAGCTTATGTACCAAGTCACGGCAAAAATGTTGGCTAAAAAGTTCGAAGGGTTGCGTGCTGCAATTGACGAAGGAGGGAAATAGTAAATGGATTTTTTAACAGCTATGAAAATCAGCGGTAGCGCTTTAAAGGCCGAGCGTACCAGGGCGAATATTGCCTCAATGAATCTGGCGAATGCCAATACCACCCGAACAATTGAGGGTGGGCCATATAAAGCCAAATCGGTAATTTTTGGAGCCAAACGCCTTGAGGGCAGTTTTCAGGAAACCTACAACTCAGTATCCGACAAACTTCGTAAGGTTGAGGTGGTTAAAGTCGTCGAGGACAAAACACCTTTCAAGGAAATTTACGACCCCTCTCACCCTGATGCGGATGCTAATGGCATTGTTAAAATGCCGAATGTCAATGTCGTTGAACAGATGGTTGATTTGATGAGTGCCAGGCGTGACTTTGAAGCAAATGTTGCAGCGCTTGATTCCATAAAAACAATGGCACTCCGGGCATTGGATATCAGCAGATAAGGTGTTTGTGAAGGCGATAATTGAACAGTTAACGAATGATCTTTGTAGATCGATAATTTCAGAAGAGGATTCATCATGAACACTATAGGATTAAAGCCTGTAACTGGAGGCATCAGCGCTGGTTCGCCTGTTGGCGGAGTTCAGCAAACCGCAAAATCTGACCCAACTGGTTTCGGGGATCTGCTCAAGCGGTCTATCGAGTCGGTGGACGGTACGATGAAAGAGTCGGCCGCAATGAGCACGGGTCTGGTAGCAGGGCAGCACTCGAATATTCATGAAACGATGATAGCCATGGAGAAATCGAGTATTTCCTTTAAGATGTTAAGTAAGGTTCAGGCAAAAGTGCTTGATGCCTATAAAGAAGTTATGCGTATTCAGTTATAGGTTTCTGGCGATGGAAACTTTGTATCCATACCTATCTGCTAAAGCAGAGATCAGCTATCCGATACCTAAAGAGGAAAAGTAATGGCCAGTGCAAAGGAAATGGTAGATCAGGTTCTTTCTGTTGTCAAAGATTTGACGCCCATTCAAAAGATGGTTGGCGGGTTAGTTTTTGCTGTTGTCCTGACTGGGATTATCATGCTCAGTACCAAAGAGAGTTCGACCAGTTATGCTGTTATGTACTCATCGTTAAGTGAAGATGATGCCTCTGAAGTTGTTGCTAAACTAAAAGAGTTGCGCATTCCCTACCAGCTTGACATGAATGGTTCTGCAATCAAGGTGCCGGCGGATAAGGTGCTGGACACCAGGCTAAGTCTTGCCGGGGAAGGGTTACCGCGTGGCGGTGGTGTTGGCTTTGAGATTTTTGACCGTAACAGCCTGGGAACTACTGATTTTGTCCAGAAATTAAATTACCAGCGTGCTTTGCAGGGAGAACTTGCCAGAACCATACGGCAGTTTCAGCAGATTCAGGAAGCACGAGTGCACATTGCTAAGCCTAAAGATTCGGTTTTTATTGAGGATCAGCGTCCACCCTCAGCCTCTGTCAGTCTGAAAATGCGGGGCAGTAATCAATTATCTCAAAAGCAGGTTCAGGCCATTGTTAACCTGGTCGGCAGTGCTGTGCCAGGGTTAACGGAAGAAAATATTACTGTTGTTGATACGGCCGGAAGGTTGTTGTTTCGAAAACGAGGAGATGATCCCTCAATGTTGTCGGCAACGCAACTTGAGCACCAGCTTAATATTGAGCGTGATATGCGTAATAAGCTGGAAACGATGTTTGAAGAGATCGTCGGTGTTGGCAAGGCGATAGCCCGAGTGTCGGTAGAACTTGATACTGACCAGGTTGATACAACTGAAGAGTTATTTGATCCGGAGGCCCAGGTTGTTCGCAGTGAGCAGTTGCTTAATGAAGAAAACCTGGAAGCCGGTCAGGAGCCGTCCGGTATCCCAGGGGTTAAAGGGAATCTGGCGACCTTCAACGAAGGGCAGGATGGGGCAGCTGGCGGAAATTCTAATACCCGTAATAATGTGACCAGGAACTATGAGATAAGCAAGACGATCAAACATGTCAAGACCCGGTCTGGGGCGATAAAACGTTTATCTGTTGCCGTGATGGTCGATGGTACCTATGATAAGGAAGTTGACAAAGATGGCAATGCTCAAATAAAATATAGAGCACGGTCAGACGAAGAGTTGAAAAGTTTTGCCTCCATGGCCCAAAATGCGGTTGGTTTTGACAGCGAGCGAGGTGATAAGCTTGAAGTTGTTGGTTTGAGTTTTGCGGCGTCAATTGCCTCTGAACCCCAAGAAGATGTTATGGCAAAATATCAGGAGGTGTTAGATAGAATGGCGCAACCAATTATCTACCTCTTAATTTCTGTGTGTTTTATATTCTTTGTTGTCAGGCCCTTTTTTCGACTACTCTCCAGCAAACAGCTTGAGGAACAAAGAAGAGCCATGCTAGCGAAAGTTGATGCAGAGGAAACTCATCTGTCGGAAGAAGAGTTGGCCCTCAAGCCATTAGGGATGTCAGATAAAGAGAGGATATATAAACTCGCCCAAAGTGATCCGGATCGTGCAGCAGATCTTGTTAAACGATGGCTTAGAGAAGATAAGAGGTAATGTTCGTTGTAGTCTGATTGTTTTTGGTAGTCTTAAATATCTGGCTGAATAGTCATTAAGGGTAAACACATATTATGGCAAAGAAAGAGCAGGAATCAGATCTTACCGGTCCGGAAAAGGCAGCTATCTTTCTGCTGACCTTGGGCGATGATTTCGCGGCACAGGTATTTCAGCGTCTTGAAGAGGATGACATTAAGATTGTTGGTCGACAGATGGCCAAAATCGACCATGTTGATAAAGAGGATATTGCTGGTCTTCTGAAGGAGTTTAGGGGAGATGCCGGCGGGGATGATATCTTCCTTTCCGGTGATGATATGCTTGAGTCGGCCTTGAAGAAGGCACTGATGTCTGACAAGGCCACTGAAATTCTTGATGATATTCGATCTGATTGGCGGCTTACCCTTTTTCAAAAAGCACGCAAGCTTGAACCACCTGTTCTGGTGAACTTCCTGAGAAACGAACACCCGCAAACCATCGCTTTGCTTCTGGCAGTCCTTGAACACACGCAGGCAGCACACATACTTGGAGAACTTAAGGAAGATCAGCGCATAGAAGTTATCATGCGGATGAGCGAGTTGGACAAGGTCAGTCCTGAGATTCTTGTTGATATTGACCGGGTGCTTCAGGAAGAACTACTCTCAGTTGAGGGTATGGAGGGTCAGCGCTTAGGTGGTGTTGAGGCAGTTGCTGAAATATTAAATAATGCAGATCGTGCTCTTGAAGCCTCTATTCTTGAAGGAATTGAAGAACAGCGAGAGGAACTTGCCGACGAAATCAGGCGGCTCATGTTTGTCTTTGAAGATCTTATTGATGTTGATGATCGTGGCGTTATGGCTATCTTGAAAGAGGTAAGTACTGACGACCTTAAACTTGCCCTTAAAACTGGTTCTGAAGGGATTCAAGAAAAGATATTCAAGAACATGTCTCAGCGTGCGGTTGAAATGCTCAGAGAAGATATGGAAATTATGGGGCCAACTCGGCTTAAAGATGTTGAAGCGGCCCAGCAGGCAATTCTTAAAATTGCTAAGCGTCTGGAGCAGGAAGGTAAAGTTCAGTTGACCAGCGGTGGTGATGATGAGTTTGTCTAAGATTTACAAACTGGACAGGAATGTTCTGCGCAAAAGTGAGATTTTTCGGACTAAACCCGGATCCGGAGATCCAAACGATGATAGTTTTCGCTCTTTGGACTCATTGTGGCAGTCATCAGACACTGAATATATTGAGACTGTTGATCGTTTGAAGGAAGAACGGGAGCGAGTTGAACGTCTGACTCGTGAGATGTTGGAAACGGCCAAGGCCCAAGTTGCCACGATCGAAAAAGAGGCTTACGACAAAGGATTTAAGGCTGGAAAAGCGGAGGCTCTTGCTGTGGAACAAAAAAAACAGCAGGAGGCCAGTGCGCAGTTCGATAAACTTGTGGCTGATTTTAACAAAGACCGGGAGCGGCTTCATGAGCACTACGAGCTGGATATTCTGTCATTAGTTAAACTCATGGTGGAGAGGGTTTTGTTTCATGAAGTGACAGTTAACCCTTTAGTTATTGAGACCTGTCTGAAGACAGCAATGTCTTACGTTGTCCAGAACTCGAAGGTGAAGATCAATCTCCATAAGGATGATTTGACAGTGATTCAGCAGGCGACGCTTGAGAGGCCGCAACTGCTTGACAGGGTCTCACAGGTTGAGCTGACTGAAGACCCGGCAATTTCAAGGGGCGGTTGTTTTTTAGAAACAGGTTTTGGTGAGATAGATGCTACGCTTGAGACCAGGCGGGACAAAATCTATAAAGCCCTGGATGTCATTTTTGTTAAGGCTTTAGCCGATAGGGATGCTCGTGATGCGGAATCTGCAGAGAAGGCTATTCGTGATTCTGAACCTCTGCCCGCTGATGCTCAATGAAATTTAAAAATTGCCTAAAGGCTGTTGAGAGTCTCGATCTTGTTTCAATTCGTGGCAGTGTCAGTCAGGTTATTGGTATGGTGGTTGAGAGCAATGGCCCCGGAATTCCTGTTGGCAGTATGTGCGAAATCGGTACTTTCCGTGGCCGGAGCACGGTTCCTGCCGAAGTGGTTGGCTTTCGTGAGGGAAAAGTCCTGTTAATGCCTCTGGGCGAGATGCGGGGCATAGAGCCTGGAAGCACCATCAAGCAAGTGGCTGGACAGGCTTCGGTTCCGGTCTCCGAGGCAATGCTGGGACGAGTGATTGACGGGTTTGGTAATCCGGTTGATGGTAAAGGGCCTATTCCGACAGAGAGTATTTATCCGCTCTATGCCGAACCATTAAATCCAATGTCCCGGGATAGAATACTGGAACCCGTTGATGTCGGCGTTCGGGCGATTAACGGTTTGCTGACCCTGGGAAAGGGGCAGCGAATTGGCATCCTGGCGGGCTCTGGGGTTGGAAAGAGTACTTTGCTTGGCATGATTGCCAAGCACACAGCCGCAGATATCAGCGTAATTGCCTTGATCGGCGAGCGTGGGCGTGAGTTAAAAGATTTTATAGAAAGAGATCTGGGGCCGGAGGGACTTGCCCGTTCTGTTGTTATTGTTGCAACCTCAGACCAGCCCCCCCTGGTTCGAATGCGCGGAGCCTATATGGCGACTTCTGTAGCGGAATATTTCCGGGACTTAGGTCGTGATGTCGTGATGATGATGGACTCGGTGACCCGCTTTGCTATGTCCAGCAGAGAAGTAGGTCTTGCCATCGGGGAGCCTCCTACTTCAAGGGGCTATACCCCTTCGGTTTTCTCTCAACTTCCTAAATTGCTTGAGCGGGCCGGAACCTGTTCGGGAAAGGGCAGCATCACCGGCATTTATACGGTGCTTGTTGAGGGGGATGATATGAATGAGCCCATTGCCGACGCTGTAAGGTCAATAGTTGATGGACATATCGTTTTGAGTCGTGATTTGGCCAGTCGTGGTCATTATCCGGCTATTGAGATTCTTGACAGTATCAGCCGCTGCATGAGTGACGTTATGCCAAAAGATCATGTAATGCGGGTACATCGATTTTTAGAGACCCTTGCGGTCTATAAACGTTCTGAAGATTTGATTAATATCGGGGCCTATGCCTCTGGTAGTAATCCGAAAATTGATCATGCAATTAAGATGATTGACGGTCTCAATATGTATTTGAAACAGGATGTTGACGAAAAAGTTTCTCTGGCCGATAGCGGTGCCGGTTTAAGCTCGTTGATTCACTGATGTTGATTAACGTATGACTAAAATAAAATCAGCGACCCCATGTAATGGCCTATCACTATAAACTCGAAACCTTGCTTACTGTGCGTCGTAATATTGAAGAACAGTGCCAGAATAGGCTGGCCCATGAGCTTTTCGTGTTGGAGAACCATAAACAACACCTTGTTGACCTGAAAGCACAGCGCTTAGGTCTTTTTGAAACACTGGAAGAAAAAAAGAAGCAGGCTATGAGCGTGGCAATGTTTAGCTTTTACGTGGAAGCAATCCATAACAGAAACAGGCAGATCTCTTTTCAGGAAAATGCCATAGAGGCCCAAAAAGCTGCTGTTACCGATATTCGTAAAGAGTTGGCCCAAAAACTAAGGGAACGAAAGGTTGTTGAACGGCTTAAAGAAAAAGACTTTCTGGCCTATACGAAAGAGTTGCAGCGCAAGGCCCAGATAGAGAGTGATGAAATGGCTGTGATGCGTTTTGGCAGAACAGAACTGGTGTAATTATGACGAAAAAAATACTGAAAATACTGAGTCTGTGCGGAGTTGTTCTTTGTATTGTACTCGGAGTTGCCAGTGCGGCAGAGCAGAAACCGATCAGGATCACTTCTGCCGATGTTGAAAAAGCAATTGCCCTTAAAGATAGGGAAGAGGCGCTTGCTGTAAAGGAAAAAGAGTTACAGGAAAAAGAGCAGGTTTTAGCCGATGTCCAAAAAGAAGTGGATGAAAAACTTGTTAAACTGCTTGCCTTACAAAAAGAGGTTGAAGGGTATGTGGATGAGTTTAAAACCATGCAATCTGAAGAGTTCAAGAAGTTGGTAAAGATCTATAGCGCTTTGAGCGCTTCAAAAGTAGTGGCACTTTTTGAAAAAATGGAAGAAGACGAAATTGTCAAGATAATGCGGGCAATGAAGTTTGAGCAAGTCATTAAGATTATTCCTAAGTTCCCCCCCCAACAAGCAGTTACTATCTCGAAACGTCTTGGCATGATGGAGCAAAACGTTTCTCAGTAGTGATCTCTTTCCTTTCCGTATAACGCAAGTGGCAATTCTTTCCTATTGGTTTTCTTTCAAGATTTTTTCTCCCTTTGTATCACGGAACATTATTCCAGCTTATGGCCGGTGATGGTCAATAAAATACCGAATGAAATAATTTGACAAGCATTTGTCGTGCTTCGGGTAGCGCTTGAAGGGCCTTGATTCAGAGGGGTTTTCAGTGTTGTGGCGGAGCAAACTGTTGGCAGGGAAAGGTTTGCCAATCGTGTTGGCATACCCATTGCTAAAGAGATCAGCAGAAATGGAATATGCCGTTGTGAAATGCGAAACAGTGCTTCCTATACGATGGACGCAGAGTAACTAAAAGATAATGGACTCGTAACAAAAAGCAAGAGAGGACCGTGAAGTGGCCAACATAATGATGCCCCCCATATCAAAGTCTCTGTCGCCTGCACAAGCACCTGAGCAAAAGGGCCAGATAGAGCCGGATCGAGAAGCTTCATTCTCCAATTATATGGATAAGAAAATCCGCACTGAGCAAAGAGAAAAAAGGGCTATGCTCGGGGTCCAGGAAAAAACTGCCCCCCAGAAAACGACACGGGCACCTGAACCAGCGAAAGCCGAATCCGTGCAACCTGAAGAGACAGAAGCAACATATCTTCAGGGTTTAATGGCTGAACTTCAAAAAATGCTTGCTGATGATACTAATAGCAAGGCCGGTGAGTGGACCCTTGAAGGTTCGGATATGCTGGACAAATTAGCAGCCTTTGCCGGTATGGATGATGCTGAACTCGCTCTCTTGAAAAAACAGATGGCAGAGCAGGGAAGCCTCGGACTGACTGATCTTTTTGCGGCCTTGGAAAAACACTTTTCAATGTTGAATACTGATCTCCAGGTCACCGTACCGGAAACGAATGTTGCATTCCTGGAGACCCTGCTCGCAAAAATGGGAATATCTGCTGAACAGGTATCTGCTTTATCAGATAAGGCGGTCAATGGCTTGAGTGAATTGGATTTGATTGCTTATCTGAAGGGCGTAGAACAGCTGGCTGGTGAGAACAAGCAAGGGGTAACCCTCTCCAGTTGGGAACTTGAACAGTTACAAAGCATGCTCTCTCAGGCCGGTATGACGGAAGAAAGCCTGCATGATCTTTTTCCAGAGGCTAATGCTCTGCTGAGAAAGAGTTTAGAGGCACTTGGTCTGGCTACTGCAGATGCAGACGTGCAGTTGTCTGTTGAGAGACTTAAAAATCTCTTGGAACAGGCCATAGCAGACGCAGACACCGCTAAAGCAAAAGCGAACGTGCCGGGCTTTCTTGACGAGCTTAAGGGGATGCTTTCCCAGGCCGGTTTTGAGGGTAAGGATGTTGGTTGGACACCGGTGGTCCAGGAATCGATGTCTACTGTCTACCGGGAACTCCAGAAGATGGTTGATCTTGCTAAGGTTAAAATTGAAAAAGTCACGGAGACCCGAACCATCGAAGAGGGGCTTGCCAGTGATTGGTTAAACTCTGGTAAAAAAGTTGTTATCGAGGGCGCAGAGAAGTCGCAGATGAATCTGTCGGATTTTACGCCGAGTTCATCTGACCAGGCGGTTGAAGAAGAACTTTTGCCGAGCAGTTTGCAGAATACGGACGGCAATCAATCGAAGAGCTTCATCTCGCATTTAGGCACCCAGGAAGCGCAGCCGGTTCCAGAGCAGCAGACAACCTTGACTGAACCGCGTGTACCACTGACACGTGTAAGGCTTGCTCCTGAAATGCAACAGTTTGCTATGGATCAGATTTCTCAAGGCGTGATGCGGGGGTTGCGCAATAATCTGCATCAACTCACCTTAACGATGTATCCAAAAGAGCTAGGCGAGGTCAAGGTCGACATGCAGATCAGGGAGAGTCACATATCAGTCTCCTTTGTAATGCAGAACTCCCGAGTCAAGGAAGCGCTTGAAAGTACCATGCAGGATTTTAAAGATAACCTCAATAGGCAGGGATTTTCTTTGCAAGACTGTTTTGTGTCTGTTGATCAGCAGAATAACTCCGATGATGCCAGGCAGCGATTTGAAGAGGCTTGGGAGAGATTGGTGGCCCAAACCGGACATGAAAAAGACGGTGGTCTGCCAAATGAGACTATGGGCACGGTCGGAGAACGGTACGTCCAGATGAACCAGGGCGGCACAATCAGCCTTTTCGTTTAGTGCCTTACAGAGTATTTTCTTGTTTTTTTTTACAAGAAAATACTCTGCGAAAGGCACTTATCCCGTTCATCGGGGTTAAATCTTAGGGAGATATGAGATGTCAATTACAGGTGTTACACAGTCAGCCTTAGTGCAGCCTAAAGATGCTGTAGGGCAAAAGGATCTTCAGAAGAGTGACTTTATGACGCTGTTCATAACCCAGTTGCAGTATCAAGATCCTATGAAGCCCATGGACAGTTACGAGATGGCCTCACAGCTTGCAGAGTTCAGTAACATGGAAGCAACGATGCAGATGAGCGAGAATATGGAAAAACTCCTCGAATACCAGACCTCACAGAATAATTTGCAACTCCTAACTCTGCTTGATAGCGAAGTACAGATCTCCGGTAATTCGATTGGTGTGGTAGATGGAAAGGCTAACCCGACAGAGTTTGTTCTAATCGATAATGCCGAAAGCGTAGTAGTTGAGATTTATGATGTCGGGGATCATATCGTTTGGCAGGATACTCAAGGTCGTCAGGGCCCTGGGACCTATGAAATTGAATGGGATGGTCTTGATTTGGCCGGCAATCAGGTAAAAGACGGTCCATACACGTACAAGGTGAAGGCAATGAAATCAACCGGTGAGATTGTTGATGTTGACTACCGCACGACGGGGAAAGTTACGGGAATAAATTTTGAAGGTGGCATCGTCAGCATGATTTTGGATGACTCCATCGAGGCCGGAGTTTCAGACATTATTAAAGTTAAGTAATGAGGACTTTGCTTATTGTTAAGCGAAATCCTTGAAGCACTAAAAACAGATACTAACGTGAATTTATTTTATAGGGAAAACAGGAGGTAGGCAATGGGAGTTTCAAGTTCCTTGTATGCAAGTATCAGCGGGCTAAGCACTATGGGAGAGGCAATGACAGTGTTGGGCGATAACGTTGCCAACGTCAATACAGTAGCCTTCAAGTCAAGCCGCTCAACATTTCAGGATGTTTTGTCGCAGTCGGTATCGACAGCCGCTGGTTCGGCCCAGGTTGGTCGCGGTGTAACGTTAAGCGCCATTGACGGGCTTTTTGCCCAGGGTTCCTTTGAGAGTTCATCAACGGCAACCGATCTGGCTATTGGCGGTCAGGGATTTTTTATGCTGCGTGCGGCTGACAGCACTGAGGCAGACCAGTATTCGAGGGCGGGTGAATTTCGCTTTAATAAGGAAGGGTTTTTAATCACTCCAGTCGGTAATTTTGTGCAGGGCTGGCAGGTTTCTACTGAAACCGGTGAGCGCGAAGGAACAATTGGCGATATTGGCATTGGCACCAATACCCCACCTGTTGCTACTCAGACTATTGAAGTTATAGCGAACCTAGACTCAAGGGAGAGCAACGAGACAAGCGAAGATCGACTGTTTGCAAACTGGAACGGGACAAATGCGGCGGCGGTTAATCCCTCTGATCCGATTGATTCGACCAAATATGATTATACTACTGCCATCAAGATTTACGACTCAAAGGGTGCCAGTCATGATATTTCGATATTTTATGATCGTACAGTCAATGATAATGAGTGGGAGTATCTTATAACCTGTGACCCCAGTGAAGATTTACGGATATTAAGCGCTGCTGAACAAGTTATTTATAATCCTGATACTCGGTATAATTACGAAAATCATAAAGGGGCAGGAGCCCTTCTCTACGGCACAATTAAGTTTGATACCTCTGGAAACCTGACTCAGGTTGATGCCTTCACTGTTCCGCCAGATGGCTTTGTTGATCCGGCCAAAAATGATAATCGTCTTTTACTTGAGGCTGGGGATTCGTATTATAAATTTCCAAGCAACTTCACCGGTGATACAACAAATCAGCAGGTTGAAATAAATTTTGGTGGGCGCTATGAGGGTCTCAGCACGACTGAACGCCAGATATTAGTAAGTGATTCCGGGGCCCGCGTTCTGGCTGCCGGTGGGTCTGTGTCTTCAGCTGTAACCTCAGCAACTACCTGGGGTAATGTAGCGGACTCGAACGGTAACACGATTGTTCAAGGGGATATGTTTGTCTTTGAAGGCTACGATAATGGTTCCGATGTGGCGAATCGCCTCACCTATACTGTCAACATAACCAAAAACATTGGTGACATGCTGACCCAGATTGAAAATACGTTTGGTGTTTCTGCCTCGATTGACTCAGCTGGTCGTCTGAAGCTCAGTGATAATACCTCTGGTGATTCAAGTCTGTATATCACTCGTTTTGAGACAATATCAGGCAATAATGCAACGCCCTGGGGAGGTGCATATCAGACAAATGTAAATACCTATTCTAAAACAGGCACTGGAATTACCAGTAATGGAACGACGGTAGTGACCGATTCCTCTACAGCTCTGATTGGGTTGCGGGGGACAGATACAGAGTTAATTGGTGTGGGTGACACGTTTGCCTTTTCAGGAAGGCCTGTGGATGGGTCGGCAGCTTTTGCTGCAAATGTGGCAGATCCAACGCGGACCTTTACTGTAGGCGTGGGTGATACGATTAGTGACCTGTTAACATTTTTGTCGGATCTTTATGCTGATGGGACAGCAGGCTCACCTCCCGTGGCAAGTTCTACCGTTAAGGCTGTGCTGGACTCTACGGGAAATATCCGGGTGATTGATGTAACTCAATCGACAGTGCTTGAGGTCACGGTAGCGTATGATAATGCTGTTGGGGCCAGCACAGCAAACCCCTGGGGCCTTATCGATAATGCCGCCGCAACTACTTTGGTAAAGGCTGATACTGTTGAAGGGCAAATTAACATAACTACTTCGAAACGAATGGTGTATTCGCCAGGGCGGGCCTTTAGTACAAATACTGGTGACTCAACAGTTATTTCCGCAACAACCCAGTGGGACAGTGTCTATGATGATAACAGTGCGTCAGCCGTAAATAGTGGTCTTCCCAGGGGAGTAAACGATGGCGACAGTATTGTCTTTTCCGGTACAAAGACAGATGGCTCTTCTATAACAAGCACCTATGTTATCGATACAGGTGCGGCACCGCCAAAAACAGTGCAGGGTATGTTAGACCAACTTGAAAGTGATTTTGATTGTGAGGCCTCAATTGATAATGCCGGTCGTCTTGTATTGACTGAGCGAACAGCTGATACAGTTTCGTCTGTAAGTCAACTTGGAATAAGCGCTGTTGATATAACCTATGGCTATACCGCAGCTCAAGTTGCAGCATTAATTGCTCCAGCAACGGAAGTGGATTTTCAGCATGATATTTTCGGGGCATGGACCACCGTGACAGATGTTGCTGGTGCAACACCTGCCTCTGCAAGCATGGGTTCCTTTGAATTTATTGCCGCCGATATAAGCAGCGAGGATGGCAGTCAGTCCGGAGATGTGGTGACCATCAATTTTGAGCCTGAGGCACTTTCTTCAACTCAGTACGCCAATAGCTCAACGACTGTTTTTCAGGATCAAGACGGCTTTTCTTCTGGCTTTTTGCAGTCAGTTTCCGTGGATGTGGAAGGGGTTATTACCGGGCATTACTCAAACGGGCAGGTCTTGAAAAAGGCCCAGGTGGCTCTGGCCAATTTCAGTAATCTGGCAGGACTGCGGAAAGAGGGTGGCAATATCTTCTCTGAAACGACCCAATCAGGTGCGCCGGTGACAGGCGCCCCGGGATCAAACGGTTTAGGGTCGATAGCGCCGAATGCTTTGGAACAGTCCAATGTAGATTTGGGAACCGAATTTGTTAAATTGATAACTGTGCAGCGTGGTTTTCAGGCTAACTCAAAAATTATCACCACAACTGATGATATGCTAAATGACCTCATTAATATCAAGCGCTAGTTTTGATTTCGGAATTGAGATTTAGAAGAAACCCCGAGACATGCAACGCATTGCTCGGGGTTTCTTTTTTATTATGAGCCTGTTGGGGAATTCAGAGAAACTCTAAATTGCTGTTGATAAGAGTATGGCTGCGGGCCAAATTCCGCTATCCGCTATTAGAATAGAGAATCAAATATTTTATAGGCCTCTTTGATTGCCGGTATATCACTGCTCAGTTCAAGGTATGATCCGCCGCTCAGCTCCTGCTCAACCAATTCAGGGCTGGCATGAAGAAGGCCGCCCAACTGCAGGCCGGAGTGTTCAACGGTCTCATTGATTTTAGCAATGAGCAGTTCCGGTTCAGGGTCTGGTACGCGGTTGACGATAAGTTTTTTGTTTCGAACATCAAGTTTTAAGGGCTCGGTTATCTCAGAAATTCGGCCAGCAGTCATGATGCCACGAGCGGAAGGATCAGAGATAACCAGAAGGTGGTCAATAAGGGTAAGATTCATGCGGCTCAAATGTTCCATGCCTGCTTCGTTGTCCACCAGAATGTATTTGTAGTTGTCGGTCAGGTGATCCATGGTCATGGACAGAAACTGATTGGCGGCGCAATAACAGCCTGGGCCATCAGGTTGACCCATGACCATCAGGTCAAAACCGGACTCCTCGATAAGCGACTGGTGCACTTTCATCTCCATATACTGGTCACGGCTCATGTGTGCTGGTATCTCACCTTTTATCTCTTTACGGATCTGGCCAATGGTCGTCCGCACATCTAAAGCCAGGAGCTCATTTAAGTTAGTATTGGGATCGGCATCGACCACTAAAATAGGGGTCAGTTTGTTCTCGACCATATATTTGATAAGCAGGGCGGTTATTGTAGTCTTGCCAACCCCTCCCTTACCAGCCATAGCAATTAGTTTCGGCATTATTCTCTCCGTAGTTGAATAGTATGAAATTATTATTTCTTAACACAGAGATCACGGAGAACACAGAGGGTTGGGATAAAAAAATATTTCTCTGCGATCTCTGTGCACTCGGTGGTGCATGGATAGATTTCACGATTTGCTTTAAAACTATAGCCCGCAAACATTGATCTGAAAACCATAATTTTAGCCTTGCAAATTAAGCCGTTGCTGGTATCTTTCTCTGTTTTGCAAATTAACGTTTTCCATCACATATTGGAGTTACACAAATGGATTATCGATCCACTCTGAATCTACCTGATACAAAGTTTAAAATGAAGGCAAATCTTGCCCAGCGTGAGCCTGAATTTCTGGCGAAATGGGAAAAAGAACACCTTTACGAAAAGGTTCAGCAAAGCACCAAAGGTCGTCCTGCCTATATACTTCATGATGGCCCTCCTTACGCTAACGGGCATATTCATATCGGTCATGCCTTAAATAAAATTTTAAAGGATATTATCCTTCGCTCCAAGCGAATGTCGGGCCACCACTGTTCCTATATTCCGGGCTGGGATTGCCATGGCTTGCCGATTGAGCACAATGTCGACAAGGAGTTAGGCGAAAAGAAGAAGGTTATCAGCAAACTTGCTTTCCGTAATGCCTGTCGGACGTATGCCGGAAAATGGATCAAGGCGCAGCGCGATGAGTTTAAGCGTCTTGGAGTTCTTGGTGATTGGGAGAACCCCTATCTTACCATCGACTATCGTTATGAAGCGGCAATTGCCCGTGAGTTTAATCAGTTTTTGATCTCCGGGGCAGTGGTTCGCAGTAAGAAGCCTGTTCATTGGTGTTCCTCATGCGCCACGGCCTTGGCTGAGGCTGAAGTTGATTATGCTGATCATACTTCGTACTCAATATTTGTGAAATTCAAGTTCGCTGAAGACCTTGGAGATCGAATCCCTGAACTTGCCGGAGAAACAGTTTCTGTTGTTATCTGGACCACGACTCCATGGACGTTGCCGGCGAATTTGGCCGTGGCCCTGCATCAGGATTTCACCTATGCTGCTGTTAAAGTAGGCAGTGAGGTATTAATTGTTGCAGAAGAACTGATTGAGTCGGTAATGAAAGCGGCAGGAGTTGATGAGTACAGTAAAGTGGCTGATTTTCCATCTGCAAAACTTGAGGGTTTGAAATGCCGACATCCATTTATTGATAGAGAATCGCTCATAGTTTTTGCTGATTATGTGACGCTTGATACAGGCTCCGGATGTGTACATACTGCCCCGGGCCATGGTCGAGAGGATTATATCACTGGTTTGAAGTACGGGCTTGAGGTGCTCTCCCCAGTTGATAACTGCGGCGTTTTTACCTCGGAAGCGGGCAGATATGCGGGCATGAAAACCACGGAGGCAAATTCGTTAATCTGTGATGACCTCAGAGACAGCGGAGCTTTAGTTGCCCAGGCAAAAATGTCGCATAGTTTTCCGCATTGTTGGCGATGCAAGAAGCCGGTGATGTTTCGGGCCACCGAGCAGTGGTTTATCTCCATGGATGAAAATGATCTTCGCAAAAAGGCCTTGGAGGCTATTGAGACGGTTAACTGGACCCCAAAATGGGGCATGGAGCGAATATACGGAATGGTGGAGTCGAGGCCGGACTGGTGCCTGTCTCGTCAACGTGCCTGGGGTGTGCCGATTACTGCTATTTTATGCAGTCAGTGTGGCACAGTTGCTAATACCGAGGCCATAAACAAACGGATTGATGAGCTATTCCTTAAAGAGGGTGCTGACGCCTGGTTTTCTAAAGATGTGAAGGAGTTTACCGGCGAACTTACCTGTCAATGCGGTAGCCAGACTTTTCAGAAAGAAGAGGATATTCTTGATGTCTGGTTTGATTCAGGTACCAGCCATGCCGCAGTCCTTGAGGATAGGCCGGAGCTTGACTCACCGGCAGATTTGTATCTTGAGGGCAGTGATCAGCATCGTGGCTGG
This sequence comes from Desulfobulbaceae bacterium, assembly GCA_015231515.1. NCBI lineage: Bacteria > Pseudomonadati > Thermodesulfobacteriota > Desulfobulbia > Desulfobulbales > Desulfobulbaceae > Desulfobulbaceae bacterium. The sequence continues at coordinate 10,720 of JADGBM010000013.1, read as the reverse complement.
TTTCAGAGTTCGCTTATTGCATCAGTTGGCACCAGAGGCAGGGCGCCGTATAAAGGGGTGTTAACCCATGGTTTTGTGGTGGACTCTAAAGGCAAGAAGATGTCTAAAAGTGTGGGTAACGTCGTTGCCCCTGAAAAGGTTATAAATAAGTATGGCGCTGAGATTCTTCGCCTCTGGGTTGCCTCAGAGGATTACCGGGATGAGGTAAAAATTTCAGATGAAATTCTAGGCCATCTCTCAGATGCCTATCGCAAGATTCGTAATACTATTCGCTATCTCCTGGGTAACTTGAATGACTTCAACCCGGCAACCGATGTTGTGGCTTATGATGAGTTGACGGAAATTGATAAATGGGCTTTGTCGCAGTTTGAACAGTTGCGGATAAAGATAATGAGAGCCTATGAAACCTTTGAGTTTCATTCAATTTTTCAGGCTTTGCAGAATTTTTGTGTGGTAACGATGAGCTCTTTTTATCTTGATATTCAAAAAGACAGGTTGTACACCTCAGCGCCAAAATCAGTAAGTCGCCGGGCGGCGCAGTCTGTGCTTTACGATCTGGCCGAAGGTCTTTTGCGCTTGATGGCACCTGTTCTGGCCTTTACTGTCGCCGATGCCTGGGAGTACCTGCCGGAGTCGCCAGATCGTGAACAAGATCCGGCTCTTGCTGCATTTCCGGCAGCTCACAAGGAATATGTACGTGCCGATCTGGACGAAAAATGGGAGGAGTTAATTCAGGTTCGAAAAGATATTACCAAGGCCCTTGAGGTTGCTCGTGCTGAGAAGGTTATTGGTCACTCCCTTGAAGCACGAGTTTCTGTGAAGGTGCCCCAGAAGTTAGAAGAGTTTCTTGCTGATAAATGGGAGACATTGCAGAATATTTGCATTGTTTCTGAACTGGTAAAGGTTGATGCGTTGGGTGGGGAAGTTGATACTGGTGAGTTTACAGGGGTAGAAGTTTTAGTTGAGGCTGCCAGTGGTGAAAAATGTGAACGCTGTTGGACTCGAAGCCAGTCGGTAGGGCTGGATGCTTTGCACCCCGTCGCCTGTGAACGCTGTGTGGGCGTCCTGGCCGAGATCGGGTTTGTCGATATCATAAAAGGCTAAAACGCATGTATGCAGCACTCCTGATATTTTTAATTATCGCCTGTGATCAGCTTACCAAGTTGTGGATTGTTGATAATTTTGCGCTTTACGAGAGTAAAATAATTGTGCCAGGTTTTTTCAATCTGACTTTTATTACCAATCGCGGCGCGGCTTTTGGATTTTTAAATGGTGATTATGGCCCTTGGCGGCATATCTTTTTTGTGGTTGTGGCAATTGTAGCTCTGGTCTTTCTGGTCACCGCCTATAAACAGTTTAAGGACGAGTCGCGTCTGTACGGTTTTTCGATTTGTCTTATTGCCAGCGGGGCTATCGGCAATCTTATTGATCGCCTGCGCTTGGGGGCGGTGATCGATTTTTTGGATTTCTATGTGAATGACTATCATTGGCCTGTCTTCAATGTTGCTGATTCGGCTATCACTGTCGGTGTTGCCTTGTTTGTCATGGGGCATCTCTTTCTTAGTAAAAAGCAGAAGAAACTTCAGTTTTAACAAGATTCGTTTTGAAATAAAGGTGAAATAAGCGATGAACTCTGGAAAAGTTGCGGTATTGTTTCCTGGGCAGGGGTCCCAATATATTGGAATGGGAAGTGAGTTTGTTCAAGCAGATACTGATGCGGCAGCAATTCTGGCGCAGGCAGAAGCTATTAGTGGTTTTCCCTTGAAATCACTGTGTTTTGAAGGCCCGATGGAAGAGTTGACTGCAGCAGTATGTCTTCAGCCGGCACTTACCGCTGTCAATCTGTTGAGTTGGAAGGTTGCTCAAAAAGCTGGTTTGAAAGCAGATTATTTTGCCGGACACAGTCTCGGTGAATATTCGGCGCTATGTGCGGCAGGAATTTTAACTCTTGAAGACACCCTCAGACTTGTAGCGGCTCGAGGTCGAATTATGGGTGAAACCGGAGCACGGAATCCAGGTGCCATGATGGCTATACTGGGACTGTCGATTGCCGAAGTTGAAGGTATTCTCAAGGTGTTGGCCTGCCCCGACCAAATCAGTATAGGGAATTATAATTCGGCTCAACAGATAGTATTGTCTGGAACAAAGGACTCGCTGGCCAAAGCGGGGGATATTGCTGTTGAAAGAGGTGGCAAAGCTGTTGCTTTAAATGTGAGTATTGCCAACCATAGTCCGTTGATGAATGAGGCTGTGGCGGAGTTTGAGTGTGAATTTGCCAGCGTCGAGATGCGTGATCCTGAGGTCCCGGTTTTTTTCAATGTGACAGGTGCAATTGAAACAGACATGCAGAAGATTCGCTCTGTGATGGTTGAACAGATTGTTTCAATGGTGAGGTGGTATGAAACTATTAATGGATTGGTTGATCTGGGTGTTGAGACCTTTGTTGAAATCGGACCGAAAAAAGTTTTGACTGGGCTTATGAAACGCTTGTTGCCTAAGGGGGGAGCGCACAGATGCTTTCAGATTGACACCCCGGAACTACTGCAAAAGTTCATGGATCAAACGGCCTGATCGAGTTGAAGCTTGACAATTTTGCTAGATAGATTTATTGTTGCCGATTCTCAAATGGTGCATAATTGACGTAAATCCTTACAGGGCAAGCTGCTCAAAGGGTTTTGGCAAGCTCGGTAACAATCTTCTGTGAACTCGATGTGGCTCTCTTTTGGTTTGATTGAGATACCGAAAAGCGCCATACTTTGAGTTCTATGCTTTTTGTTGCTTGATGCCAGAAATACAATAGTAGATACTATGTTTGATACTCTTTCAGATCGGTTAGAAGGTGTTTTTAAGAAGTTGCGTGGTCACGGGAAACTGACCGAGGCCAATATTGAAGACGCTTTACGTGAAGTTCGAATCGCTTTGCTTGAGGCTGATGTTAACTTTAAAGTTGTTAAAGAGTTCATAGCGTCAGTTACAGAAAAGGCTGTCGGGCACGAGGTGTTGCAGAGCCTGTCTCCTGGTCAGCAGATAATAAAGCTGGTTCACGAGGCTCTTATTGAGCTTCTTGGCGGTAAGACGGAAGAGTTGATGCTGGCGGGTTCACCGCCTGCAATTATCTTGATGGTTGGTCTGCAGGGTTCCGGGAAGACCACGACCTCTGCTAAGCTGGCCAAATTGCTTAAGAAGAAGGGGCGTAGTCCCTATCTTGTCCCGGCAGATGTCTATCGGCCAGCTGCTATTGAGCAGCTTACTGTTCTTGGTAAAGCGATCCAGGTTCCTGTTCATCCTTCAAAAAGTGAGCATGACCCTGTTGATATATGCCGCAATGCTTTAGAGGCGGCAAAGCACTACAAATACGACACACTTTTAATAGATACTGCCGGTCGTCTTCATGTAGATGAAGCGTTAATGTCCGAATTGTCAAATATTAAAAAGGTGTTGGCACCGGCGGAAATTCTGCTGGTTGCTGATGCTATGACAGGTCAGGATGCAGTTTCAGTTGCCGAGAAGTTTCACGCACAGCTGAGTATTACTGGCGTTGTTCTCTCTAAGATGGAAGGTGATGCGCGTGGTGGTGCGGCACTCTCCATAAAGAAAGTAGCAGATTGCCCAATCAAATTTGTTGGTGTTGGCGAAGAGTTGGATGCTCTGGAGGTTTTTCACCCAGACCGTCTAGCCTCAAGAATACTGGGCATGGGAGATGTACTCTCTCTCATTGAAAGAGCCGAAGAGGTCGTTGACAAGAAGCAGGCGGAAAAACTTGCTGAAAAGCTTCAGAAAAATGCCTTTACTCTTGAAGATTTCAGGGACCAGATTCAGCAGATTAAGAAGATGGGAAGTCTTGAACAGATCATGGGGATGATTCCAGGATTGAATAAGTTCAAGCAGATGAAAAATATGCCTAAACCTGACGAGAGAGAGCTTGTTAAGGTTGAGTCAATTATAAATTCAATGACGGCGGAAGAACGGCGTAAGCACTTGATCATTAATGCCAGTCGACGACAGCGAATTGCCGCCGGAAGCGGCACCTCAGTGCAGGATGTTAATAAGGTCATTAAAAGTTATAGTGATATGCTTAAGATGATGAAAAAAATGAAAGGTCCAATGTTTGGTGGTGGGCCTGTAAGTGGTCAGAAAAAAAGAAAGCGGCCCAAGGGCATGCGTAGATAGTTTTTAACTGTTTTTATATCGATATATATATCAGGAGGATACAAGGTAATGGCAGTACGAATTAGATTAAGTCGGTTTGGCCGCAAGAAACAACCTTTCTACCGAATAGTTGTGCAGGACTCTCAGTCTCCACGTGACGGTCGTTTTTTGGAAGTTGTTGGAACATATAATCCAATGGTTGAGACTAATTCTGTTGAACTCAAACACGACAAAGTTCAGTATTGGCTTGATCGAGGTGCACTGCCAACCACGACAGTGAAGAGCATTTTAGCCAAGAATGCTGCCCCACAGCCAGTAGCCGAATAACGAACTTTGTCATGAAAGAACTCGTTACTTTTATTGCTAAAGCCCTGGTCGACAAGCCTGAAGAGGTTCAGGTTGAAGAAGTTGACAAGGATGATATGGTTGTAGAAGAACTTCGTGTTGCCAAGGAAGATCTCGGTAAGGTTATAGGTAAACAGGGTCGAACTGCACGGGCAATCAGGACACTTTTGACTGCAACAGCCAGTAAGGCTGATAAAAGGGCAAGGCTTGAAATTATAGAGTAGCTTTTTAGGCTACTGTGGGTATTTAATTCAGGCTGGATATGGACCGTTGAGGCAGGCAATGGCAGATCGATCAACAACTCCAGAAGATTTATTGTCTGTTGGTAAAATTGTGAAGGCTCAGGGCGTCAAAGGTGAAGTTAAGGTTTTGCCTTTCTCTGGCCATGCGGATGACTTGCTTTGCTACGGCGAGTTTTTTATCAGTCGTGGTCTTGAAATTGCCCCGTTTGCTGTTAATAAGTCCAGGGTTCATGGTAAATTCTGTGTTCTAAAACTGGCGTCGATAGACAGTCGGGATGATGCCGAGCAGCTTGTTGGACTTGAAATATCTGTTCCCAGAGATGCGATGCCGGAGTTGCCAGATGATGAGTTTTACTGGCACGACTTTGAGGGCCTTCGAGTAGTAACGGAACAAGGTGTTGATCTGGGAAAAGTAATAGCACTTATTGCCACTGGCAGTAACGATGTGCTGGTGGTTGCTGGTAAAGGAAAAGAGTATCTTATTCCAGCGATTGATGAAATAATTGTCGATGTTAATTGGGATACGGAAACCGTGGTAATTGCGCCACTGCCGGGACTTTTAGAGATAAATGACCCTGATGTGGATTAGGTGGTGAGTAGCTGCCTGAATAATTACAATGCGGATTGATATATTAACCATTTTTCCTGATCTGCTGGCCTCTCCTCTTGAAGAGAGTATTTTGAAGCGGGCACAGGAAAGTGGGGCGCTTGAAGTTGCGGCACATAATATAAGGGATTTTGCCGTTGATAAACACTCCATGACCGATGATCGGCCATTTGGAGGCGGTGAGGGGATGGTAATGAAGCCCGAGCCGATAGTCGCGGCTTTACAGCATGTTGACAATTTGCATCCTGGTGGTTTTGTTGTGCAGATGACTCCCCAGGGGAGGCTGTATAACCAGAATGTGGCCCAGGAGTACGCCAAGAAAGATCATATAATTTTACTTTGTGGGCGTTATGAAGGGATTGACCAGCGAGTTAGCGCCTACGTCGATGATGAAATTTCAATTGGTGATTTCATCTTAACTGGTGGCGAGCTTGCGGCCTTGATTGTTGTGGATTCGATTACTCGTTTGCTGCCTGATGTCTTGGGCTGTGAAGATTCGGTCGATAATGATACATTTAGTCGCGGATTGCTGAAACATCCGCAGTATACAAGGCCGCGATCATTTGCCGGTGTTGATGTGCCGGATGTACTGCTTAGCGGCGATCATAAGAAGATTGAAGAGTGGCGGCTGTTGGAATCTGTGAAACGAACGATCGAACGACGGCCGGAGCTTTTGAAGGAAGTGACCTTCAGTAAGAAAGAAAAGAAGCTGTTGGCTTCCAGTGGTATTGCCGGTCAGTTAACTCTGCTGGATACGAAGATTTGAAGGTTGATGTTGCACTCATTCATTATCCGGTTTGTAATAGGAATAATGAGCTCATTGGCTCAGCAGTAACAAATCTTGACTTGCATGATATTGCTCGTGCAAGTCGTACTTATGGGGTTGATACGTTTTATGTCGTTACCCCTTTTGCTGACCAGCAAAAATTGGTTCAGGAGATAATTGATCACTGGCAGACTGGTCATGGTTCACGACACAACCCTGATAGAAAAGAGGCTTTTTCTTTAATCCAGTTGGTTGATGATGTTGAGCAGTTATTTGCAGTAACGCAAGAAAAGTGGGGGACGAAGCCACTGATACTTGCTACCTCGGCCCGCGAAATGCCCAATCGACATGGGTATGACGAGGTTAAAGAAAGGCTTCAACGAGATGAACCTGTATTGCTGTTGTTTGGCACTGCATCAGGAATGTCGGTGGAACTTTTTGATCACGTTGATGCAGTACTTCCTCCACTTGGCGGAGTTGGAAGTTATAATCATCTTTCTGTGCGTTCGGCTGTGTCTATAATCTTGGATAGGTTGTTGGGTGTTTAATACCGACTTTTAATAAAGTATATCAAATATTGATCAAATAACAGTTACAGGGTGAGTATTATGGCTATGAATATGTTAGACAAAATTGAAAGAGAAAGTATGCGTTTTGACCTGCCGGATTTCCGTCCAGGTGATACCGTCAGTGTTCACATCAGAATCATTGAGGGTGAGAAAGAACGTGTGCAGATATTTAAAGGTGTTGTTTTGAAACGCAAACGTGGTGGCATGGGTGCTCATTTTACAGTACGTAAAATGTCTCATGGTGTAGGCGTGGAAAAAACCTTTGCCTTACATTCACCTCGTCTTGAAAAGATTGAGGTTGATACCCTGGGTCGTGTAAAACGATCTCGTCTTTACTACCTCAGGGATTTACGTGGTAAAGCAGCTCGAATTAAAGAAAGGGGTATGCGGTAATAGACTGCGTAATTTTGCCCCTAATAACCCCGAGCTCCTTGATACTGTCAAGGGCTTAGCTTTTGTGGGGTTCCGGTTTCCAAGGTCAGCCTGATTCGCTCGGTTTGGGCGACTGTATTTGGTTCGGAGATACGCAATTATCATTAAACCTGTCGGCGTTTTTAATGCCGGCAGGTTTTGTTATATAATGTCCGCTGTTCTTCTTTCAGTTTGCCTCCTATAATCCTTGTAAGGTGTCCGGTTGGTTACGTTGATGAAAAACGGAAATTTACGTGGAGAGCCTCAATTCTTATTCCCCTTATTCGAAGAAAAAGATACGTTTTCTTTTGAGCGAGAACTTGCCCGACAAGGCTATCGGGCAATCGCCGGGGTTGATGAGGTCGGACGTGGGCCCTTGGCCGGGCCAGTTGTTGCCGCCAGTGTGATTCTTCCTCCTTCCTGTGATTTTTCCGTATTTGATGACTCCAAAAAATTGTCAGCTAAAACCCGTGAACATCTTTATGATGTTCTTAAAGCAAATGGTGCGATAATCGGTGTTGGCGTTATATCCGAAGCCAAAATTGATCGCGTCAATATTCTGCAGGCATCGCTATTGGCTATGAAAAAATCCCAAGAGCAATTAGCACTTAAACCAGATTTTCTTTTAGTTGATGGCAAGTTTCCAGTTCCTGTCGCTCTTGCTCAGCACGCGCTTATTAAGGGTGATTCGCGTAGTGCTTCAATCGCGGCAGCTTCGATTGTTGCAAAGGTAACTCGTGATGCCTTGATGACTGCGTATCATCGGCAATATCCGCACTATAATTTTCTTAAAAACAAAGGCTATCCGACAGCGGAGCATCGTAAGGCACTGGAGGTTCACGGCCCCTGTCCTATCCACCGCAAATCGTTTGCCGGGGTTAAGGAGTTTTTCGCGCCAAAGGTGGTTGTTGCCGGTGACTAATAAGCAACTGGGCATGCATGGCGAAGAACTTGCTGCTCGATACCTTGAAAAGAAAGGGTATTGTATTAAAGAAATGAATTTCAGGGTTCGTGCTGGAGAGGTTGATGTTATTGCTCTAGATCACGATGTACTGGTGTTTGTGGAGGTGAAGACCAGAACTGGTCTGTGCTATGGTGTTCCAGCAGAAGCAGTTACCTACAAAAAACAGCAACAGATCTCTAAAGCTGCATTGGCATATATCAATCAGTACGAGTTACACGACTGCGATGCCCGGTTTGATGTACTTTCCGTCATGATTAAAGCGAACGAAAAGCCACAGTTTGATCTCATTAAAAATGCATTTGACCTAAGCTATGATTAAACTTTCAGACGACATGCATCGGCCTCTGCCAATTGCAATCACTATGGGCTGTCCGGTTGGGATCGGACCTGAAATTATCCTGAAAAGTTATCGGGATAGTAACTCTTTTGCGGCAAGGGCGGTAATTTTTGGCGATATTCATGTTCTGCAAAAATGCGCCGCCGCCATGGGTCTGGAGGTAAAGTTTATTCCTTGGTTGCCCGGCGAGCGTTGTGGTAAGGAGGCGATCTACGTCTGTCAGGTTCCAGAGACTGATAACGGGGTTGATTTGAGCCGGCATAAGCTCGTCTGGGGAAAGCCTGATACGACTACAGGCCAAGCCATGGCATCTTACATAATCCGGGCTGTTGCCGCAGTTCAACAGGGGCAGGTTGCAGCTCTTGTGACCTGTCCGATTACCAAAACAGCTTTGAATGCCGCCGGCTATAAATACCCAGGTCATACTGAAATGCTGGCGGACTTGTGCCATAGCACAGAGTATGCGATGATGATGGCTGGTAAATCTTTACGGGTGACACTGGTTACAATTCATCAAGCCTTAAGCGAGGTTGCAAAGCATTTATCTGTGGACGCGGTCTGTCGATTAATTGACCTTACAGCTCGTTCGTTACAGACGGATTTTGGTATTGCCAGCCCCAGGATAGCAGTCGCAGGTTTTAATCCTCATGCCGGTGAAGATGGACTTTTTGGTGATGAAGAACAAAGAGTTATTGGCCCAGCGGTAACGAGATCATCTGATATGTGGAATGTAAAAGGCCCTTTTCCTCCGGACACTGTTTTTAATCACGCTGTCAGTGGTAAATTTGATGCTGTGGTCTGCATGTACCATGACCAGGGGCTAATTCCTTTTAAATTACTGCATTTTGCTGATGGCGTAAATGTGACTATCGGACTACCGATTGTGCGAACCTCAGTTGATCATGGGACTGCATATGATATAGCAGGGAAGGGTGTTGCCAGTCCGGAAAGCTTGCTTGCAGCATTCCAAATGGCGGCTGAGATCGCCAATAATCGTTTAAAGATTCTGTTATAGCCACAAAGAGATATTCAATTTTTTTAACCACCGGTGTCAGCCGTTGCAGGAATAGTAATGAAACGAACAGGTCTTTTAATTGTTTTCGAGGGCATTGATGGCACCGGGAAAACAACGCAGATACGATTGTTGGCCGAACAATTACATAAACGTGGTTTGGATGTGATTGCGACCAGAGAGCCAACAGATGGAACCTATGGGCAGAAGATTCGAGCGCTTTATTCAAATCGTAACTCGGTAACAAAAGAGGAAGAGTTGGCACTGTTTATTCGCGACCGGAAGGAACATGTTGAAAGGCTTATTAACCCAGCTCTGCGTCAAGGTAAGGTTGTTCTGACTGACCGGTATTATCTCTCAACGGCTGCCTATCAAGGTGCTGCCGGCATCGATTCTGAGTCTATTCTTAAAATAAATGAGGAGTTTGCTCCACGCCCGGATCTGGCAATTATTATTGAATTACCAGTTGAAGAGTCGGTGCTGAGAATCGAGAAGTATAGAAAGGAGTCCTTGAACGATTTTGAGCAGGAAGAGTCTCTGCGTCGAGTTTCACAGGCATTTTCAGGCATGAAACGGGATTTTATTCGTCGAGTTGATGGGCTTAAAAATATTGACGCTGTGCATCAAGAAATCATGGTATATGTTGAACAACTGCTTGAGTAATTTTGATTTTTATTCTGCAGCAAGACTCGATGCTAATGCCTTGGCAACAAGGGGCATCGCTGCAAAAGGAAAAAACTAGGGACACTTCCCAGTTTTCTTTTAACAAATTTTTGTGGTCAACAATTTGTTGGGTCACCCATTACGCTTACCGGTTTGTCCGGTGCAGCGCTTTGATATGTGATTTTCATTCTCGTTTTTCTATGTACCTAACGTGCTGTTTGTTATTTTCAGTCTCTGTCCAATTTATTTGTTGCTGGCGAGGGATTAAAAAAATCCGTTCTCTTTTCTTGCATTTCCCATAGCCAAGAATACCTTAGAACGTCCATTGTGGCTATGAAATGGGCCATCTAAGAAAAGAAATTCAGCTTATTTTGAAAATTTACTTTGTAATATCGAAAGGTTATTATGCATCAGCTTGGTCCGACCCCGCTCCACACATAGTAAAGTAATTCATGGATTAATTTTACTCTGACCCTATTTACACTCTGACCCTATTTACAACACTATTTACAACAGACCCTATTTACAACACTATTTACAACAAGAATGGTATTGCTTTCTTCCATTTTACTCAGTCCTTGGCTATAAATGGGGAAAGGGCCTTTTGGAGAATTGCAAACAGTAGCTCTAAGGCAGGGAGCTTTTCCTCGTTCTC
>JADGBM010000012.1 GCA_015231515.1 Desulfobulbaceae bacterium | reverse complement strand
TCATAACCAACCTCCAACTAACAATTTGAATTGATCCATGAAGTTAGCAAAATGTGTTCCGAATCTGTCCAGGCCAACTACCATGAATAACGCTCCATCATTTCATCCAGCGCGGATTGTACCCGTTCATCCCGCTCATCCTGCAGGCTCAGATAAAGAGAAAAAACATCGACGCTGTCATTATCGGCCAGAAGGGTCGGGTTATAACGCCATATCTGGATTGTGCAGGTTCCTGGCTCTTCCACAGGAATCACTTCAACCCCTTTTTCCCGGATGACCTTCCAGCCATCTCTGCCAACTGCGTAGACCGGGGTAGATGGATAGCCCAGAATTGTCCGAGAAGCCAGGGCGCTTTCTCCCGCAAGCAGAGGAAATTTTATGGGAACATCGTTCTCCATGAGCCGGACTTCCTCACGTACCGGATTCCGCAAAAGAGGACAGGCATTTTCCCATAGAGTTTTCTTCCCACTGGAAAAGCATAGATGACGTTCGCGTCCCTCCCTGGTGACTACTCCTAATCCATGGGCTTCGATTTCGTCCAAAGCCCGAGTCATGGTCATGGCGGTGTAACCAAGTCGCGCGGCAAGTGCCTTGGGGGTGACTTCCTCATCAATGTTGCCGGTAAGAGAGTGGAGTATCACTACCTGAGTGGCGGGGCTTAGCTGGTCGGTTTTGATCAATGGTTGGCGCCAGCTCCCCCTTTGCTGCATGACCATGCCAAGAGCCGGCCAGAAAAGTTGACTGCCCGGTACCACGAAAGGAATTCCATTTTCTATCAGTTTTTTTCGCACATACCCTGGCAATGCCTGAGCAATCAGGCAGTAGCCTTCCATTTCACCCAGTGGTAATTGAGATAAATGCTTCATGAAGGAAGTTGGTTTAAACTCCCGTTGATCACGAAGCAATACTCCCAGATGTGTTCGATTACTTATCTGTAAGCTGTATAATGCATAAAGCTGCCGCAAAAAATGCGGAAGGCGTTTCCCCACGGTCAAGGGAGTGATCGCAATTCGCTCTTGGGTCACGACTGCCATAAACTGCTCAAACTGTTTTAATATCTCGTCCATAAAAGCCATAATAACATTTTTTTAAACGATAACATTTAATTGGTTGATCCGAGACAAGAAAAGCGCGATAGTTTTCAAGGCCGGATCCTCCTCTTTAAAGATCGCAAACCGGAACGTACCACTGTGAAAGAACTTCTGACAGACCATACTGCACCCTCTGCGAGTTACTTCAATAATAGCACTTCCTGCTCCAGACCAACACCCCAACGGTTGATCAGTTCGACAACAAAACGAACTTGTGGATCGGCGTTTTTTCTAAGCCTGGCCAGAATGGCAATATTGTCGCTGATAAGTTCTTTTTTGCCGTATCGGGACAATAAACTCTCGAGGTCTGGAGGAATGAAAAGTTCCGTCCTGCCGGGACAAGCCGATTGTAAACGCAAAAACTCATCTAGGCCGACAGGATCGTAGTCTCCGCAGTGGATTATCCGGGCATGTTGCATGGCCGGAGAGGCCAACCAGGCCAAGACTTTGCTGTTCAGCCGCCCTTGGGCGTAAATCGCGATATCAGCCTTTATGTCAAGTTTTTCGAAATTCCAAAAAACTTCAAGATTTTCGACAAAGGCAACAGTTCCTGAAAATCCCCAGAGCGTTTTCTCGTCGAGACGAAGAGCGGCAACACCAGCCATTGCAGACCAGTCAGCAACGGCCAAAGCCTGATTGCCGGAGTGGAATGTACTGCCGTTAAATCCGCGCAACAACACAGCAACCGGCTGTGTTGTCCGTGCTTTTTTTGAATCCCGCAACTCGGCTATAGCTTGACTGCGAGATGATACCTTTGCCGTAACTCCCTCCGGGCCGGAGGGATAGGTTTTGCTCATGAACGATTTAAGTGCGTTTGCATCATGCAAAACAACACGTCTGCCTGCGCCACTGCGAGCTGTCTGCAGAACTCCGGCCTCAAACAGGCTTTTCAAACAAGTTCGGTCCCGAGCGCCCAATCGGCTCTCGGCAATAAAGCCCTGCGTCTGCAGGAGCACGAGTTTTTCGGCAAGAAAATCAACGGCCATCGGCGGTTTTCCTTTCGATGCGCACCAGGGCGGTTTTCGGATCGAGCATGATCCGACCTTTTTGTTCACGCAGAAAATAGAGAGAATCAGCCGCTTCCATGGCCTCAGGACTGGCCAGCACGGCCACAAATCCCATTTTCCGAGCTTCGCAAACAATTGCGGTCAGATTTTCCCGGTCGAGGCTGGAGGCCTCATCAAGATAGAAAGGCATAGTAACTTCTTTATTTCCCAGCAGGCCTTTGAGGAGCAACAGATTAATGAGAACCTTGATGGTGATCGTCGTGCCGTTTGATTCAATGGAATCAAGATGGGGGTAACGCCTGATTTGCCCATCAACGCTGGTAACTTCAAAGTGCAGGTCAAAAAGATCGGCCAGTTCAACGCGCTGATGTTTTTTAAGCAGATCCCCTAACTGGCTGTGCGCTTCGCTGACTGCCGTTGGGTCTGCGAATAAGGGTGAAACTTCCGCTTCGACCATGGTTTTTATCCTCTTGGTCCATTCCGGATGCTCACGCAAGATGAGCCGCAGCCGAGCCAGGTTGGAAATGGAAATACGCCCCAGGCGGCGATTCAGTTCATCAATCCGCATGATAAGGGTTTGCAGGTCACGATTCAGGCCTTTGAATGAACTTTGCAGACCGGCAACCAGACTCTTCCAGAGTTCCTGAACCGCATTTTCCCGTTCGGCCACGGCATCGACTTCGTCTTGCAGATTGGCTAAGGTAACAGCTTCATCTTCGCCAAGATATTTATCATAGGTGCGCTGATTAACCGTATGGAAATATTCACTGAAGCGTTGCGCTATTTCGCTTTGCTCCCTGCTTTTTTGTTCATACATTTCAAGGAGCGCTTCAAGGTCATGACCTTCAGGGGTGAAGGTTTCAAGGGGCCATGCCGAATCCGGCTTGGTCAATTTCCTGAGTCGTTGAATCAGGGTCTGGCGCTTTGTTTCGATTGTTTTCAGACCCTGGCTGGCAGAACGTTCTTCTTCTCTCAGGGTCGATTGTCGGCTTTTAAGTTGTGCCATGGCCCCAGTAAGTTCGGTTAACTGCGAATTAAGCAGCACCAGAGCGTGCTTGTTCTTTTCAAATTCAGGAAGCTCTTTTCGGTAGTTTCTATAGCGGAGCAGGCGGTGAGAGAGTTGTTTCCACTCTTCTTTTAATTTTTGCCTATCTCTTTTTAGCGGTTCAGCATTTTGGGCAGCCTCAAAAAGCTGTTGTTCCCGACCCAGAGCCTTTTTCTGTTCCTCAATGCGGGTATGGAGGACATCGGCATCACGATACCGAGAAAGATCCGGCGGATTTATGGAGGAGAGAACCAGGCGGATCCGGTCATCTTGATAGACGCCTTCTTGAATGTGGCCACTGATGTGCTCCAGGGCTTCCTGTATCTTTTGCTCATTGCGAAGTTCTATGGCCTCTTCACCTTGGATCAACCCTAATATATCCGGGTTAATTAACCTGAAGGCATTCTGTAGATCTTCATCGGGCAGCATCTGGAGGATTTTGGTGGCGGCAAGTCGGGAAAACTGGTCGCGCTGCTTTTCAAGCCCGGTCAATTCCGTCTGCATTGCCGATATCCGGGCTTGCATTTGGGAAAGAGAAAGGTCTGCGGCCTGTCCGAGAGAGGCGCCGAGGTCATCAATCTTTGTTTCCAACAGCTGGCATCTGGATTCTTCAAAATCGACAAGATACTGTTGAAACTCTTCGGTTGCCTGTTGATGTCTTTCTATGGCACCTTCGAGCTTGCCAAGAGCTTGATTCAATTCTTGCTGGGTTTTTTCTCCTCCGGCGATTTTTTCAATCAGCGATTGTCCTTCCTCTCTGAGACGATCAAGACGATCGTGGACTTTCTTTTCCTGCCCGGCAAACTCATCTTCTTGCCGAGAATGGGCACGAGTAATCTCTTGCCAGAGACCTGGAAGAAGGCGCCGCAAGCTGTCGCGCCCAGAGGCAAGTTCAAGGACACGCCGCACATCGTCGGCAATTGTGCGCAGTTCCAGCAACTCCCTGGCTTCCCTACAGACCTTGCTGTATTGGCTTGAATACCCAACTTCCAGATCGACGGCTCGTTGTTGAAATTCACCCTGGTGGATTTCAAGAAGAAACTCCTTCAACTCATTCTGACGCAGATGGGCAAGGCGCAACAGATTGCCGAACACGGCGCGAAATCGTTCATAGTGGTCTCGTTGACGGATCGGCACGAGTCCAAGATTGACTCCACGGTTCTCCCCTAATCCCGTGAGAGCGGCCCGCAAATGTCGCGGTTCGAGAAGACGAAAATCTCGGGCGGCAAGACGGGAGCGTATCTCCTCTGATGGCCGGACGCATCGAGCCTCGTCTAAATAATCCGCCGCATCATAGACGCCCTGATAGGAAAACCGTTGAAATTCATAACCACGGATGGGCCCCAGCCCCTGGACGCCGACCACCTGATACCCGGTCTGGGTCAGACACTCAAACAGAATGTAACTGTTCTGATCGGGGAAGTAGTATTTCCGCGTATCAGACATCTCCCGTGAAAAGTGCATGCTGCGCTGGTCATCGATGTAGAGGAACTGAAGCACGGCAATCAATGAGGTCTTACCCACATTGTTGGGGCCGATCAGATGCAGCGGATTAATTAACTCGATCTCACCGTAGTCGTATTTACCGGAGCGTACGAGTACCAGTCTGGCTGGGCCGACTATATTCATGGCGCCTGCTCCTCGGTCTGCACCATCTCCTGCTGTTTCAACACCTCCAAACAGAGATCAAAGAATCGATAGGCCGGTGGCCGGAATCGAAAGGTATTATCGGTAAGGCGTTGGCAAAAGCCGAAACGATCCAGTTGCCGCACAATGCCGCGTAAACCGTCTTCATCGAGAACTCCCGATTCCTTGAGATAGGTTCGGAAGCGGGCCGCCTTCAGATGAGGTAGATCGGCAATAGCAAAGGTCTTGGTCATGAGCGTGTCGACAATCGGTTGGCCATGATCGGCAAGAGACTCGATGAGGATGAGAACAAACAACGCCATACGGGAGGATTGCGAACTCAAACTGTCTTTGCCACGGAAATAAAAAAAGTCACGAGGATGGCGCTCCAGCCGGAAACCAAGATGCCCAAAAAGGTCATGGTAGGAATCCAGATTGTCTCGCAGCGCTGCGTAAGGCCCACCGTCTTCGGCGCAGAGATGTCGTCCCCGGCGTAGGGCCTCGAATATTTCACTAAGGAAAGGCAGGGCAAATGGGCTGTTTTGGCTCATAGGCGTTTTCCAATTTGCAGAGGTCGAGCGATTAGAAAGATGTCGGAAAAAGCGTAGCGCTGCACCTCTTCATTAAAATGCATCTCCCGGGGATCGCCAAGATAGATACGGCCGTAAGCTCTCACCAATTCTCCAGCAGTTGCTTTGGGGTATTGTGCCAATAACCAGGTTAAAAGGTCGGGAACCGGTACGGATGCATCCAGACGGGCAAACAAATCCGACGGCAGAATGAACTCATGGAGTGGTATCTCCTCGGCAGCAGGCAGCGGTTGAGGAACCGTAGGCTCATAGCCCTGCACTTCATGGAAGAAGGCCTCCAGGTAGGTATCTGAAAAAGTTCCTTCAAGCCGCCAGATCGGTATGGCAAGGCAGGCATCAAAATTTAGGCTCGCCAGACCTGCACGGTCAATCTTTTCCAGGGCAAGGGAGGCCCCGCGCACCAATTCGCTCTCCCGCTTGAGCGAAATATAGAGCGGTTCCACCTCTTTCATCGATTCATAAAAGTTTTCGGCAACTTCCCGGCGCAAGCGCAGTAATCGGGCCCGGCAACGAGAGAATTCACGGGTGAGCGCTCCGTCTAAAACAAAAGTTTTCCCGTCTGTTAGCAGGCTGCGTTCCAAGTCATCCAGACTTGCATCCATTGCTTTTTTGACATCAATCAAATCCCGAAGGGGCTCAAGGTGGCGGTTCCACAGACGATTGATGACCTCAAAACGCTCCCGGACTGTGCGCTTATCACGGTTGGCTTTGAGCTTGAGCACTTCGGTGAGGATGGCTTCACGATTTGCCTGGGAATCCTGGCGGATGCGCTCAATCACCTGTGAGATGTCAGTGAGCGCTCGGGCTGCCTGGTTGTTTAACTTCTGGAGTGCAGCGCCATCAATTTCGTTGCGCAGATCCTCGAGATCGCTCAGATAGCCTTGAATGACTTTGGCGGAGGTGAGGCGGTGTTCCCTAAGCAGAAAAGCAAGAAGAGCGCCTATGGGAGCGGTGAGTTCAAAGGTCGCAGTCGCATCAGGAACCGGCTCAATAATACCATACGATATAAGTTGATTAATGATTGCCGCCGAACCCGGGGCGCCTTCAGTACGGGAAGCATCAATCAAATCCCGCAAATCCGCTTCCGTCAGCCCGGTGCTGCGGTAGAAAAGATCAAGCAGCAGAGGGTAGTGCCGATCAGCAAAACGGAAGAAACTTTGAGGGTTGGTGGCCATTGGCTTAGTCTACATTTAGGCGTTATGGGCAAAGGCTTGAGCGCCTCAGGCTGAATTTTTGTCACTACAACCGAAAAATCAGTAAAAAATATTTGGGATGCAGTATCAGATTGAACACTTTAATATTTTTTGGAGGCTAAAGTCAAAAGGTTACGCCTGAAAACTTTCCAGTGGGATCTTTCCTGGCACCCACTGAAGACAAAGGGGATAAAGCGATGTTGAATAGGTATGTCGTCTCTTTGGATGGTAGTCTGGGGTCATAAATCTTTTGCGCTTCAAAAAATCCTTTGCCATTTCTCGCCTTTTCAGTACTAAATATAAGAAAGAGGAGGTATCCCTGTGCAGACATCGAGAAGCTTTAGCAGAGATGAAATATGTCGGCTTATAGCAGACCATGGAGGTGAAGAGCGGATTCCCCCCAAATTTAATATCATCATCGACACCAGCGACTTTTTCAAGGTGGAATACAATGATGTAGTTCTGCTTGGAGACTCTCCTTACTGGGTTAAACGCTACGAAAAAGAGGGCCGCTTCGGCCTGGATGACGAGCCAAAATACTGGGTGCGTCGAGCCATTAATCTCCTGGATGGCTCCACCAGGATCCTCAAACTTGTATTCCATGAACAGTTCGAAACAAAGATCGGCGGAATAGTCATCAAATGCTTCCGCAGTCCTAAAAAGGAAGCTCGCATCCTTGATCTGGTCGCTGATCACCCCAATTTTATGCATGGCCATTGGGTTCAAGATTCGGCCGGCAACGTTATCCGAATTCTCGATTTCATTTACGGCATGCGCTACGATGACATCATTGTGCCCTACGGAAAAGACCACCAGGATTATTTCTACAATTATTTCCCTAAAGTTCTCGATCAGTTCATTGAAATGCTGGCGGCTATAAAATTTCTTCACGACCATGGAGAAAAACATGGCGATATCCGCCGCGACCACATCCTCTGGGACAGGGAGAGAGAAGTTCTCAGGTGGATCGATTTTGATTACAATTATCTGCATGGCGAATCTAAATTCAGCTTTGATCTACAAGGGCTTGGCAATATTCTGATTTTTCTGGTAGGGCGTGGCGATGTGCTTGTCGCGGATCTCCACAACAATAATAAGGCACTTTTCGACACATTGTGGGGCGAAGACCTCAATATTTCCTATAAGAATAGGGTGGCGAATATAAAAAAAATATTTCCGTATATCCCAGAATCACTCAACAGGGTTCTTCTTCATTTTTCCAATGGAGCTCAAATATTCTATGATACAACGGGCCAAATGCTTGATGATCTTTACACTGCCCGTACCGATATTCTTGACCTGACAGGAGGGAGATCATGAACGTGAACGATCTTACAAAAAGAGACACTGAACGCCATCTTCTGGCAGCAGTAGACGAGTCGGAAAACTCAAAACGCGCCGTAATGTATCTAGCTGATTTTTTCGGTGACAACAAAGATATTTTCATTACCCTGCTCTCCATCATCCAGGAACCTTCAGAAGATTTTTTCCCTACTGATGCTGAACGCCATAAATGGGTGAAAGAAAAAAAAGAAACTATGGAAAAAATACTGGCTGGATACCGACAAATCCTTCTGGGGGCCGGGTTTCAAGAAAACCAGCTGGAGACGCGTCTTTCTGTCCGGCAGTGCGATTCAATCGGCGACGTAATACTGGAAGAACAGGAAAAGCTACGCTGCTGTATTGTGGTAGTTGGACGGCGAGGCCTGACCCACAGCGAGGAGTTTATTTTCGGCTCAACATCCAATAAAATCCTGCATCACGCCAAAAACTGTGCTGTTATGGTAATCGAATAGATTCCCCAACAGTGACAAATTGAAGCTTTGATAGCTCCTTTTTACCTATAGGCAAGAACCTGGAGTTCTTTAATGCTCTGTTTATCGACAAGCTGGACGACATTGGTTGTTCCGGTCTTGATTGAGTGTCGGCTGATGGTAACGATAAACGGTTCCTCGGGATCAATTTTCTCCAGCTTTATCGCTCTTTTGTAAAAATTTAAGATCGCCTTATCGCTGTCCTGATAGGTTCGGTCTACCAGGAAGGGCTCCACACCCCAAACTACCGACAACCTCCGATATGTTTTTTGATTGCTGGTAACGGCAATAATCTTTATCTCCGGACGCTGGCGCGCAACCATCAATGCCGTCAGACCTGTTTCCGTGAAGGTAACAATCGCCGAAACCCCCATTTTCTGTGAAAGCGCAACGGCTGCAGCTGCCATTGCTTTTCGGTTGTCCCGCATTTCCACGAATTCCCGGTACCATGGATAATATTTCTCTGTGGCGTTTATCGTATCGGAAATAACCTGTACAGACTCTTCGGGAAAATCCCCGACAGTTGTTTCATCTGAGAGCATTACCGCGTCGGTGCCATCTAAGACCGCATTGGCAATATCAGAGACCTCTGCCCTTGTCGGGTAGGGCGAAGAGACCATTGACATAAGCATCTGAGTTGCGATGATCACCGGCAGCCCCTTCTCCCTCGCCTTTGCTATGATCTGTTTCTGTAAAACAGGTATGACATAGGGGCCCATCTCAACGCCGAGATCGCCCCTGGCGATCATCAAACCATCTGCTGCCTGAATAATTTCTTCTATATTATCTACAGCCGCAGCTTTTTCAATCTTGGCAAACACCGGAACGTCCGCCCCGGCCATTTTAACAAGCATTTTGGCCTGTCGTATGTCTTCAGCAGACTGGACAAATGAGAGCGCGATGAGATCGACGTTCTGCGAAATGCCAAAGTTAATATCTTTTTCATCTTTTTCGGTAATCGCCGATATCTTGATCTGCCCCACAGAGAAATTGACGCCTTTTCCCGTAGTCAGCTTGCCGCCGGTTAGAATTCTTATTGTGACGTTGTCGGAATCAATATTTTCTACGATTGAACGGATCGTTCCATCGGCAAAATAGATCTGATCACCAATAGACACCCCGTCAAGGATGTTAGGATAGTTGATGGCAATAGAGTTCTGTACTCTATTGGCACAGGTTTTTCGCTGGACATAGAGAAGATCGTTCTCAGCCAGCCGCATAGGCTCCATCGGCTTTACCCGGATTTTAGGTCCGGAAATATCCTGCAGCAAGGCGATCGGCCTTTTAAGCTTATCAGCCGTACTTCGTACGTTGTTGATAAGCATTTTATGAAAGTCATGATCGCCATGGCTAAAATTGAGGCGAAATACATTGACCCCCAATAGAATCATTCTTTCAATAATGGCCGTATCGGATGTTGCCGGGCCCAGGGTTGCAATTATTTTCGTTCTGGCCATAAGTATTCATCTTTGATCTGTTAAGGTTGCTCTGTTACGCTTATGAATTTTCAACTATTCTCAAATACCGTATTAACTCGAACGTAGCCTTTGACCCACAGCAACGCATAAATAGACAGCTCCTGCAAAAATAATAATTACCGGCCCAGTGGGAAGATCCAAAGAGTAACTTGCCGCAAGCCCCCCTGAGACAAAAACCATACAGAGCATTGAAGCCAGCACCATCATCTGCCAGAGGCCCCGGACAAAATGCCCGGCAATTGCCGCAGGCAGAGTTAAAAGGGCAACAACCATAACAATTCCCACTACCCGGACAAGCAGGACAACAGTCAAAGCCGTAAGACAAAGCAAGGCCAGATAATACGCACTGGTGTTCAAACCACGAATTCTGGCGTACTCCTCATCAAAACAAACCGCCAAAAAATTATTGTAAAAAAACCAGCCGACACCAACTACCAGAAAATCCAAGCCGATAATCAGCCAGAGATCTTTCTGCGAAACTAATAGAATGTTGCCGAAGAGATAGCTCATCGGGTCAACATAACCGGGAGTTGCGGCAATAAACAGAAGACCAACAGCCATTCCTATTGCCCATAAAGCGCCGATAACCGTATCTTCGCGCTCTTTTGCATGAATGCTGACCAAACCAATAACAATCGCGGCCAAAAGGGCTGTAATCAAGGCGCCAAGGATGGGCTCCAGCCAGACGACCCCCTTGCTTTGCGCGTAAAGGCCAGCGCCGATGCCGCCCAGAACACAGTGTGAAATTGCTCCGGCAATGTAGGTAATTCGCCTGACCACAACGTACGAACCGATCACTCCGAAGGCTATACTTGCCATCAGGCCAGCCAGCAAGGCATATCGTAAAAAGGGGATTTGGGGATCATTGAGGGCCGCAAAAAACTCAAACATGCACATGCCCCTCTTCCGCACAACGGTGGTCATGTCGGATCATGTGGATATCGCCGCCGTAAAGCTCTTGAATAACCTCTCCTGTCACTGCGCTGGTAGGGTGGATATGGACATCGTGATTAACACAGACAACTGATTTAAAAAACTTTGAGGTAAAGCCCAGATCATGGGTCACAAGAATAATGGCCATATCATTATTGAGTTTTTGCAGTATTTCAAGCAGACTAAACTCAACATGGGCATCAACATTTGAGGTTGGTTCATCTAAAATCAACATACTGGCCGCTGAAGCAAGGGCCCGAGCAATCAGAACCCGCTGCATCTGGCCGCCGGAAAGCTCTGAAAATCTGGCTTTGGCATAATCTGCCATCTCCATCTCACCAAGGGCATCCAGGGCTCTTCGTTTATCAGATTTGGAGTAGGCCCCACCCCACGTGCCTAACCGCCCCATTATAGCCACTTCCATAACCGTAACCGGGAAATCGGGATCAAAATTCGCGTACTGAGGCACATACCCAACCCGGACCCTGCTGTCTGCCGGGGCCATACCCATCAATTTAATAATCCCATTATCCGGCTGTAAAAGCCCCATTATCAGCTTGATCAACGTTGATTTTCCACCGCCATTGGGCCCGACCACACAGGTAGAGTCCAAATGGTTAATGGTTAAGTTCACGTTGCGCAGAATAGATTTTCCATTAGAGGAAAAGTTAAGGTCTTTTATTTCTACAACTGGATCAGTATTGGTCATGATTTGGGAGTTATAGGTCAATTTGAGTGATTACGAACCTGCCCGACAGTGTGTCGAGCCAATCTCATCACTGAAACGAATCAACAAAACTTTCAGCAATGGCCAAATAGTTGGCAAACAGATCCTTCGCCATTGGATCTAAAACCATTATTTTTCCATCAATAGCGGCGGCAACCACTGCAGCACTGCGCTGATCAAACTGTGGTTGAGAAAAAATAACCTTCACCATATCGCTCTTTGATTGTTTGATAATTGCCTGCAACTGCTTGGCAGTTGGCCTTTTGCTGCCGACCTCCACAGCCCTTTGCTGCAGACCATAAACCTCGCCAAAATGACCAAAGGCCGGGTGAAACACATAAAACACTCGTCCTCTATACGGTTCAAGCAGTTTTCTTACCTGCTGAGCTGTTTTGCTAAGCTGGTCCTGAAAATGGTCATGGCCCAGGGTTATCGCCTCGCTCTGCTCAGGCAAGTGCTTAAGAAGCGTATTATAAACAATTTCTGCCTGAGAGGAATACAAGGTAGGAGAAAGCCATGAATGCTGGTCTATGTGCTCATCATGATCTGCTTCTTCTATGTGCTCATCATGATCAGCGTCTTCCATAATAGCCAGGTTGACAACTGCAAGCTTCCGGTTAACAGAGTTAATTTTTTCAAGCAAGGTCCGTTCAAACTCGAGTCCACTTGCAAAAAAAATCGACGCCCTGCTTATAGCCAACATCTGCTTTGGTGTTGGCTCATAAGTGTGCGGATCGCTGCTCCGATCTACCAGAGAAATAACTTCCACCTGTCCCGCTGCAAGTTGTTCGACAATGAAGGCATGGGGTGGCACGGAAGTTATAACCGTCAGCGATTTTGGCGCAGCCATGGAGTGCGTCGACCACAATGCAATCCCCAAAAAAACAGCGTAACAGACTACCTTATACCGTGTAACAAACATCCTAAAAAAATCATTTTTGTGTGTCAATCTGATACTCCTTAATTTTATACAGCAAGGCTGGGATGCTGACTTCAAGAACAGCGGCAGCCTTGGTCTTGTTGCCACCGCTCTCTTCTAAGGCCTGAGTTATCAACATTTTTTCAAGGTTGGCCCTATTTTTTTTAATCGACAGCCCGGCTGAACCAAAATCAAAATCTTTAAAGGCAGCCCCTTGATGAATTTCCACCGGCAGATGTTTACAGGTTAAAATAGTGTCATCAGCCAAGGCCATACAGCGCTCTATCACATTCTCAAGCTCCCTGACATTACCAGGCCAGCCGTAATTCATGAAGCGCTCCATACAGCTTTTCTCAACGCTCTCAATTTCAGTGGCCAATCGCTTATTGTATTTAGCCACAAAATAATCAATAAGCAGGGGGATATCTTCCCTACGATTCCTGAGAGGGGGGATCTCTATCGCCAAAACATTAATCCTGTAAAATAGATCATCCCGGAAATTTTTCTGTTCCACCGCTTCGCGAAGATTTTTGGCAGTAGCGGCAATAATGCGGACATCAACCTTAATCGACTGGCCATGCCCTAAGGGCCGGATCTCTTCCTCCTGAAGGGCCCGAAGCAGTTTTACCTGAAGGGGCATAGGCATATCACCAATTTCATCAAGAAACAGTGTGCCCCCGTCAGCTTCCTCAAACAGGCCTTTTTTGCTGCGATTTGCGTCAGTAAAAGCCCCTTTTACATAACCAAACAACTCACTTTCCAGAAGGTTTTCAGGAATTCCCCCGCAGTTAATGTCAACCAAGGCCTTGTTCTTTCTGATGCTGTTAAAGTGAATCGCCTTGGCGATCAACTCCTTACCGGTTCCCGACTCGCCGGTAATCAGCACGGTCGTCTTGTAATCAGCAATTTTTTCAACCGTTTCAAAGATCGATGTCATCGACCTGCTTCTGGCGACAATATTTTGGAAAAAATATTTCCCTTCCAACTCCTTATGCAGACGATGATTTTCCTTTTGCAGCTCTTTTTTGTCTTCCGCCTGTTTCAGCGTCAACAGAACTTCCTGATCAGATTGAAACGGTTTGGCTAAAAAATCCGTCGCTCCAAGCTTAAAGGCCTGGCTCACATTATCGAGTTCAGAATGACCTGAAATGACAGTGATAATTGCATCCACCTCACGGAGCTTAAGCTCTTTTAAAAAACTCAAGCCATCCATAACAGGCATATCAATATCAGTAATAATGTGGTCAAAAAAAGCTGAAGAGAGATGTTCAAGGCCTAACTTGCCATTTTCCGCTGTCTCGACCTGATAGTTATTTTTTGTAAGAACTGCGGACAACACCTCCCTGATAATCTCATCATCATCCACCAGAAGGACTCGCTTTACAGTCTCAGTCAATGTCGTTGTCTCCTTTTCTTTTTATAGAACTCAAGGATTGCATATTTTTTAGCGTTTAATTCATTTTGGAACTGCTACTCTACCATTTTGCAAATTAAAATGGCCATGTTATTTTTTGAACATCGACTTAGTAAAAAAACCGTTCGTAATAACCGATAATATCCTGTTCAAAAAAGATATGAAGATAGCTGGCAACGGCAAGAAAAGGCCCATAAGGTACGACCGTTTTGCCGCCCTTCCCCTGCTGGATCATCGCCCCAATGCCCACAACAGAGCCAAGAAGCGCACTGCAAAAAATAACAAATGGCAGTGCCTGCCAACCGAGAAAAGCGCCAATCATTGCTAACAGCTTTATATCTCCGCCACCCATCCCAGATCGTTTGGTAAACAGATAATAGCCGGCGGCAATGCTATAAAAAACGCCTCCTCCAAGCAACAGGCCCAGCGCCGACTCCTGCCATCCTATACCAGGCAGAACAAAAGATGCCGCGAAACCAAGAACAATGCCGGGCAAGCTTATGAGATCCGGGATAATCTGGTGATACAAATCTATAAAAATTATGGCCAGCAAGGCCGCACACAAAACAAAATAAACCAAAAATTCAACACCCAGACCACGGGTAACAAACAGTGCCCCTGACACTAAGCCCATGAGCAATTCAACCAAAGGATACTGCCATGATATCGGCTCTCTGCAATAGCGACATCTCCCCATGAGCGCGAGAAAACTTATAACTGGCAAGTTGTCGTACCAACGAATATTTTTTTTACACTTTGGGCAGTGGGAGGCTGGAAAAACTATCGATTCCTCGGCATTCGGAAGTCTCAAGATAACAACATTAAGAAACGAACCAACCAGCATACCAAAAATTATTGCAAAAATTAATTCCACTCAGATATCTCACTTGCTTGATTTTCAAGTTGTTTTAAATGTAATTCCATTTATTATACAGGCTCTAGCACAGAGTTAAAAGTATTGTATACTAAGAATCTACAATTAGCTCCAACCCTCTGAAGTGAGATTAGATTGGGCACTGCGAGCGAACTTTAAAGACCAGACTGCTTAAATTTGCCACAGACCCACACAAAAACACACAATCAGTCACCTTAAAATTTTGATTATGGAACAACAACCGGCCCTTTCAATAGAAGAATCAATCCAGCGTCTTAAAGCTGAAATCATTGCCCAAGACTGGCGGCTCAGCCCCAAACGAGCAAGCCAGCTCGAAGCTGCTTTTGATTGTCTGCGTCAGCGCTTTAAAACCCGCAAGGCCACCCATGCTATGCTGGTTATGGCTGGAAGTGTGCTCGACCACATCAAAAAGAAGGGTGGGACACCTCCAGACACAATTGATTTCCTCAAGGAAGCTATGGCCCATATCGTCAGTCTCTATGAGGAGCTGGCCTATGACCCGGAAAAAGAAGAGCTGGTTTTCCAGCGCCTCTTTAACCGCTTCAACCGCTTAAAAGAAAAAATTAAACATAAAAAAACCAGTACACCTTTAACGCCACCATCAAAAGAAGAGGCACCTGAACAACCCCAGAAAAGCGACGAACCGATCGCAATCGGCCCGCAGGAGACACCTCTCCCCCAACAAGCATCGCCCTCTACTATAGGCAGCACCGACATCGAGCACCTGATGGCGGACTTAAAAAACACTCTGGAAAAAGCGGGGGAGGTCGGCTTAGCAATCGGTCGTGTTCTTGAGGAGCTCCTTGAAAAACACAGCGCTCAAAGCTCTTCGAAAATAGCGCAGCCAGTCTTACAGTCCCAGCCACCAGAAGAGTTCCAGGCCGTGCCGGAAGAACTACTCAAAGAAAAATCTACCCCGGCCCCAAAAGTTCAAGCCTGCCCGCCGGCAGAACTTAAAGAACTCGTCATTCATGGAAAGGCCGTCGCACTGGTGGCTGAAGCCGCCAGCCTGATCCGACCGGTAAAGGCCTCTAAACTTTCGCTATACCTGAAACACTCAAATATTCCGTTAAATGATTTTTCCACTCTTTTCCAAGGCCTCTCGTGTCAGTTTAACGGCAGCCTTTCCCAAATACCTAACCAAAAACTCAAAAAATTAAATCTGCCAATCATGACTCCAGAGGGCAGTGATTGGCCGGAACCACCTGATGACACGGCAAGTACAGTTGTTGTTGTATCCAATGGTAACTGGCATGGCATTATTCCCTGTTCGTCGGTCAAAGACCTAAAGGAACCGATGGTAAAGTTTAATAAACAAAAGAATGGTGACATTGCCGGCATCGGTCATCTTGAGAATGGCCGGCAGGTTGAGCTTCTTGATTTACAAAGAATTTTGCACCGAGAAGGTTTTTTAGTTATGGTATAGTATTGCTGCGGACAGAAAAGCCCGGCACGATCTGAACAAAATGCCTAATCAAGGCATGACAGGAGGACAATATCAATGAATCAAGAGCGACGCAAAAACACACGTGTACCTTTTCAAACTACCGCTGACGTCAGCTTTTCCAACAAAAACTACACGAACTGTGAAACCGAAAACCTGAGCGTTAAAGGTGTCTCAGTCCTTGGCATTTCAGGCCATAAAATCGGTGAGGAGTGCAACCTCTCTTTGGCTTTAAGCGGAAGTACCAGTGAGTTAAAGCTTGCCATGCGTGGCAAAATTGTCCGGCTTCAAGAGGACGGTATCGGGCTAAAATTTATCGAGATAGACCTGGATAGTTATTATCACTTGAAGAATATTATCTACTACAACTCTGAGGATCCCGACAAAATAGATCGTGAGTTGACTGAATAATAAAATACTATTAATCTCTTATGAGTACATCGATACTTCTATTTTCCCATGTCAAAAAAAACAACCACAGCTATCCGTAAAAGCCCGTTTCTGGTTATCGCCTTTTTTCTGATTATCGGCATAATCGGTATCTCTTTTGAGGAGCCGTCTAGAGTTTTAGAGCAAGCCTTACAGGTCTGCTTAAGCTGTATAGGACTTGGCTGATGGATTTTCTCAGGAAATGGGTACAAACAATTTTTTTCGTCCTGACCAACGGCAGCTGGTCTTTTCCTTTCACCAGGACTATATATCAGGGCCCTTTAAAGGTTGTCTGCTCTCCCGGACTTAACTGCTACTCCTGCCCCGCAGCTACCACGTATTGCCCCATGGGCTCCCTGCAGCAGATTTTGGCGGGAATCAGGCTTGCTTTAGAAAACGGTCAGATGTTTTTTGGATTTTATGTTATCGGTACGATTGGCGTTATCGGCGGCTTTGTCGGTCGCATGGTCTGCGGCTGGATCTGTCCGTTTGGCTTATTCCAGGAATTGCTGCACAAAATCCCTTCTCCAAAATTTAATGTACCACGCGTACTCCGCTTTATAAAATACGGTGTTCTCGCCCTTATGGTAGTTGTGCTGCCCCTTTTTGCAGTTGATCAGTTCGGTCTGGGCAGCCCCTGGTTCTGTAAATATCTATGCCCTGCCGGTACGCTGGAGGCTGGCTTGCCAATGCTGGCCCTTCAGCCAGCGTTGCGTCAAACGATAGGCCCGCTGTTTTACAATAAACTGTTTTTCATGTTCGTTTTTGTGCTATGGAGCATCCCGGCCAGCAGACCATTTTGCCGAACCACCTGCCCACTCGGGGCTTTTTACGCTCTGTTCAGTAAAGTTAAACTGGTGAAACTGCGCCTTGACGAAAACAGATGCACCCAGTGCAAGGCTTGTCATACTGTCTGCCCCATGGGGGTTAAATTCAATGAGTCACCTGAAGACATGGAATGCATTTCATGTTTATCCTGCACCAAGGCCTGTAAATTTGGCGCCATAGAACTTGAAATTGGCGGGGTCCCCATAAATTCAGTTATAAAGGTCAAAAAACCCCTATCGGAAAAAGCGTATTTGTAATCATGACATTTATTCTGCACAAAAAAAACGTCCTTATTCTTTGTATTTTTCTTATTTTTTGTACCCCTGTTCAGGCAGCAAAATTTAACATGACCAGCGTGGCTGGTGAAAAGGTGAATCTGAGAGCAGGCCCCGGCCCTGACCATAATATTTTGTGGGAATACGGCAAAGGGTTCCCTTTACGAATCGTTCAGACCAAAGGAAACTGGTATAAAGTCGTTGATTTTGAAAACGACGCCGGCTGGGTATACAAAAAGCTTGTGACTAAAGATCCCCACATGATCGTAAAAAAGAAAACCGTTAACATTCGGAGTGGGCCTGGCTCCAAATATAAACTACTTGGTAAAGCTAATTATGGAGTGGTGTTCAAAACGCTGGAGCAAAAATCCGGCTGGGCGAAATTGCAGCATGAAAATGGCTTAGTCGGCTGGATTCGCCGGGATCTGGTTTGGGGGTGGTAAGCTGGCTAACTACCCACGCGGATGGAATTTCTGATGAACCGTCTTCAGACGCCGACTATCTACATGGGTATAAATTTGGGTTGTTGAAATATCGGAGTGCCCTAACATCAGTTGAACTGTTCGTAAATCGGCACCATTTTCAACTAAATGCGTCGCAAAGGAATGCCGTAAAGAGTGGGGGCTGATCTTCTTATTAATTCCCCTGGCAAAACTTACTTCCTGTATAATCTGCCAGAAGCGTAAGCGCGTCATGGCTGTTGCACGGCTGGTAACGAACAGAAAATCACTCCTCCTGCCTTTCAAAAGAAGGGGCCTGCCAAGCCCGATATAGATATCAATCTTTTCTTTTGCCTCTTCCCCGAAAGGAACAAGACGTTCTTTACTGCCCTTGCCAAGAACACGGACATAGCCCGCAGTCAGATTGAGGCCGGAAACCGGCACTTTAACCAGTTCAGAAACTCTTAATCCTGTGCCGTACAGAAGATGAAGCATAGCCGTATTGCGTAGACTGAGGGGTGACTTAATATCGGTTGACTCAAGCAGGGCCGTCACTTCTTGAACGTTCAAGCTTTTTGGCAGGCTTTTTTTAATTTTTGGGAGTTCAACGCCACTGGTCGGATCGACAAGTGCCAAATTTTCGGCTACTAAGAAATGGAAAAACTGGCGGATGGCCGAAAGCTTACGGGCACTGCTTTTTGACGACACCTTTTGCTCATACAACCGGCTAAGAAAGTTACGAATATGTTTCTGTTTGATTTGTGATGGGCTGGTTTTTCCAGTGACAGGCACTGACCTGAAAAAAGCAAGAAGATCATTGTGATAGGCAGAGACTGTATTTTGAGCCAATCGCCGCTCAGCAGTGATAAAATGTAGAAAAAGATCCAAACATGCGCTTAAGGCAGATTCACTCATAGGGGAGGCGTTGTTCACGAATTAATAGGTTGTTGCCGGAAAGGCTCGAACGAACACTCCTCATACTGCGGCAACACGGGTTTTTTTGCCGTTCAGTCCAAAAAAAATGGCCTGACCAAGGAACTCGGTCAGGCCACTCTATATATCAAAATTTCCGGTTTTGCCGGTCATTTTTTTAGTCGTTTTTCATGCGCCAGGCAAGCTTACGAATTTTCCTTTTGGCTTCGGCCGACTTTCGTCGCCGCTTATCACTGGGTTTTTCGTAATATTCACGACGTTTCAACTCTTTTTTAACTCCATCAAGCTGCAACTTCTTTTTCAACTGGCGAATAGCGATTTCAATGTCGCCTCTCACTTCGACTTCAATCATGATTATTTCCTAATATTTAAACTATTATTGGCCTTCTTGGCCAGGCAGTGTTCATCACAAAAACCATCTATATAGAATATTGTCCGGGGTAATGTCAATAGTTTTTACGGAAATATTTTCCCAGGGTTAAGAATATTTTTAGGATCCAACGCCCTTTTGATCAACTGCATCGCCCCTAAAGTGTCTACAGAAAGCTCTAAAGGTAAAAAACCCGACTTTGTTATTCCTACACCATGCTCACCAGATAATGTGCCGGACAACTCGATAACTCTGTCAAATAATCGTTGTTTAGCTAAAGCTCCGTTGGCCGCCTCTTGGGCATTTGTCTTATCAAGCATAATATTGACATGAATATTACCATCTCCGGCGTGGCCAAAACAAAAAATGGTTAAGCCAAGCTCTAGGGCCAGGCTTTCAGCATATTCAACCAGCTCGGCTATCCTGCTGCGAGGCACCACAATATCTTCGCTGATTTTATGAGGTTTCAACTTGAAGGCACTTGGCGAAACCGCCCGCCTGGCGATCCACAGCCTATCTGCCTCAGCACTGCTACCTGCCTGACGGATCTCCAGGACTCCCGCTTTTTGTTCGACAAAACTTCGTAATAGATTCCCTTCAGAACTGACCGATTCCGCTGTTCCATCAAGTTCGATGAGCAGCAGGGCCCGGGTCGTATCAGGCAGGGTAAAGGGCAGTTTATCTTTCACAATAGAGATGGCCGTTTGATCCATAAATTCAAGGGTACACGGCGTAAAACGAGACAAGAGTTTGGCCACTAAAATCGCGGCTTTAGAAAGAGAGTCAAGAAGAACCAGAAAGGTCTCTTTGGCCTCAGGCTGGGGAAGCAGTCGCACAATGATCTTGGTTATGATGCCAAGAGTTCCTTCCGAGCCGACAAATAAGCGGGTCAGGTCGTAACCGACCACACCTTTGTCGGTTTTTACCCCCGTCGTTATAATTTTGCCATCGGCAAGCACCACCTCAAGCCCCTTGATGTAATCCCGGGTCACACCGTATTTGACGGCACTTGGCCCTCCAGCACATTCAGCCACATTGCCGCCAATTGTGCAAAACTTCAAACTTGCCGGATCAGGGGGATAATAAAGGCCTTTTTGCCGAACCGCAGCCTGCAGGTCGCCGGTAATTACACCCGGTTCAACAACCGCCAGTTGATTATCAACATCAATCTCCACTATCCGCGTAAACCGGCTCATCACCATAACCAGACCGCCGGCAATAGCAAGAGCCCCGCCGGTCATACCTGTTCCAGCGCCACGGGGCACAACAGGAAAACCATGCTGAGAGGCCAACTCCATAATCTTACCGACCTGCTCAGTATTGGCCGGAAAGATAACCGCCTCAGGTATAAACTCCTGAGCGGTGCCGTCATACGAGTAACAGAGACGATCTTCATTACTGGCTGAAAAGTTCTCATCTCCAACAATGTCAATCAGCAGTTGGTTCGTCTTGATATCCATAGTCTCGTCTTCTATGTCGTTCGTTAACATCTTCTGTTGTTGATCTCATCTCACTCTTGCATTACCATAAAAACCGGATGTGCAGCTATTTATTTTAAGCACAATTTTATGGATTTTGTTACCATCCCAAATAATTCATAAAACTCTTCTGTCTCGTCAAGGCTCAAGGACTTAACACACCCCTAAACGTTGCAGATAAAGGTAATTCATTTATGCGTTTATCGATTAAATGGTGCATCATTTTAGGCTCTTTTCTGCTGGTCTGGGGAACCCACCTCATCATTATGCCTTCTTCCTATTTTTCCTCTGAACGGGTCTTGACCAGCCACGTTCAAGACATCATGCAAAACATTGTTGATTTAACCCTTGAGCAAAGCAACAATCATCTGAACAAAGCAAAAAGTGCCGCTAATCTCGCCAAACAACTTCTAAGCGCCAATGTTGTGCGACACGACATCAGCGGGGTATCGTCTCTGGAGCGCTATTTTTTCGACCAGCTCTCCATTTATCCGCATCTTTCCGGTATCTATTTCGCCACACTTGAGGGCGATTTCTTTTTTGTAAGTCGGACCAATGAAAAAATTGAAAACGGCTACCGCACAAAGTTCATCCGAACAGACACTAATGGACATAGACACGTTGACCTGACCTGGCGTGATCAAAACTTTAATCAGGTGGGGGCGAAATCCGACCCGGAAGACACCTATGACCCCAGAAAACGGCCCTGGTTTACCCAGGTTCTCGAAAATCGTGAGGTGATCTGGACTGCACCCTATATCTTTTTCTCCTCTCAGAAACCAGGCATCACCATTGCCGGACCATCGTTGACAGACGACGGTACTCTCAAAGGTATTGTCGGGGTCGATATAGAGATTTCAGAACTCTCAACCTTTATCAGCAAGCTACGGGTTGGCAAATCCGGCCAAGCCTTCATGCTCAACCGCAATGGTGACGTAATCGCCTACCATGATCTTGACAACCTGATAATCCGCAACAAAGATGCCGCCTCTTTCCGGCTGCCCAAGGTAAGTGAAATTGGCAACGATATTGTCAATAACGCCTTCCGGTCAATTGAGTGGCAATATGACGATGAGGGTTTTCTGAAATTGGAAGAACCAATGTTCACCTCTTTTACAGTGGACAAGAAAAAATACATCAGCATCTTCGCACCATTTCCCGACAAACGTCTGCCCTGGATTGTGGCTGTTTATATTCCAGAACAGGACTACCTGGGTGAGATACGAGACAATAGATTAATTAACACGATTGCCACAGTGGTCATCTCAATACTGGCCTCATTACTCGGATTATCCCTTGCTAAAAAAATTGTTTCGCCTATTGAAAACCTGCAAAAGGAGGCAAAAGCTATCGAACAAAATGATATGCTGACCTCCTTTCGAACCAGTTCGATCTTTATAGAGTTGCAGGAAACAGCCGATAGTTTCTCCCGAATGAAGACCTCGCTTATTGACCATAAAGACTCTCTTTTGGAAAAAGAAGAGATCTACCGTGCCATTACCACCACTGCCAATGATGCTATTATCATGATGGATGACCAGCAGTTAATCTCCTATTGGAACCCTGCCGCCGAGCGCATATTTGGTTACACCAGTAAAGAGATGCTCGGCAAAGCCTTTCACCAGACCTTAGCACCGTCACCCTCTTTTTCAAAGTACAGTAGAGGCCTTAAACATTTTGGCAGCGATGAAAATGGCCCGACCGGCGGAAAAACGCTTGAGATCACTGCTGTAAATAGCGAGGGCCAGGAATTTCCTGTTGAGATATCGATTTCGAAACTGAAAATCCATGACAAGTGGCATGCGCTTGCCATTGTGCGTGACATTACCGAAAGGGCCAATAACGAACAGATTAAAAAACGGCTGGCCCATGATCTTCATGACGGAATCGGTGGCAACTTAACAAACATTAAACTCCTTTCCGAAATGCTCAAAGATAAAACAGATGATCTACACCTTCAAAACGCCTTAGGCTCAATTGCCGATATCAGCAACGACTGTATCAGCGAGACCAGAAACTACATGAACGCCCTGGACAACGACGCCTTAGACTGGAAAAGCCTCGTCGACGAACTACAGCAGTACTGTGTGCGAGTTGTTGAATCCCGCCAGATCAAACTATCTGTCACCTCAGAAGTTGAGGTGCAAGCAACCCAGCCTAATACTTTATTATACATGAGCCTCTTTCGCATGGTTAAAGAAGCTGTTAATAATGCCATTAAACATTCCAGCGCCAAAAACATATGGATTGAATTTAAAATCAGTCAAGTGCAGTTTCACTGCACAATAAAAGATGACGGCAGTGGGCTTGCTCCTAAAGCCGGCAGCGGCCGAGGCCTGTTAAGCATGCAGACCCGGGCTTCAGAGCTCGGTGGCGCCTTTGACTTAAAAGGGGTAAAGGGTGTAACCGTAACAATCAAGGTGCCAATCGTTCAGGCAAACAAATCGGCACACAATTAGGAGCCTTAGCCGAAATACTCTAGCCATTACAGACCCTATGTTACGAAAATATTGAGAGTTTCATGAAAATCGCTATCGTTGAAGACAACACCATGCTGCGGCAGAACCTGGTCATTTTGTTGGGGGGTGAAAAAGATATTGAGGTTTGCGGTGACTTCGGAACAGCTGAAGAGGCCCTGGCCTCCCTCAGCAACATCCTGCCGGATCTCATGCTTGTTGACCTCGGCCTTCCAGGTAAGCTTGATGGCAGTGAGTTAATCCGTGCCGCCAAAGAGCTGCTGCCTGAAGTTGAAGTGCTTGTCCATACGGTTTTTGATGCCCGCGACAAAGTTTTTGAAGCTATTAAAGCCGGGGCCTCAGGGTATATATTAAAGGGGGCATCCCCACGTGAGATTATTGAAGCAATATATAACCTCGCTAATGGTGGGGCGCCAATGAGTCCAAAAATCGCTCGGGCAGTTATCGGCGAATTCCATGAAAAAACCATCGAAGACCAGTACCTTCTCACCCCACGTGAAACTGAAATTATCCGCGAAATTGAGAAAGGGCATACCTATAAGGATTTAGCCGAAATACTCTGCATCAGCCCGCATACCATCCACAGCCACATCAAGAATATCTACGAAAAGCTGCATGCTAAAAGCAGAAAAGATGCGTTGATTAAGGCGCGCCGCAAAGGAATTATTTAAAAGCAAAGTGATTGGCTTTTGCTAATTGTTACTCTTGATGAAACGACACCGTTTCTGCGGCCGCCAAACCCTTCTACCCCAAATATACCCTGATCAGGGGATATCAATCCTGCTAGAATTCAGTTAGTAAACTTTTTTTAACCTAAATGTTGAAAAAACAGATATGCTGACCAAGCTGACACATCGCCACTCGTACAAAAATGGCTTCACCCAGGAACTGCAAGAGGCTATTCGCGCCATGAAAGCCATAGAGACCATTATACCAATATGTAGTTTCTGTGGCCATGTCCGCCAGGATAACGGCGTCTGGGCAGAAGATACCTCCGTAAATATTGATTTACCAGGCGTTAATCATAGTCACGGGATCTGCCCTAGCTGTGTTCAAAAACAGTTTCCACAACAGTATCAGGCAATCATCAAACAAGCTGCAAGTCGGTAAAAGGCAACCCCATCTCTCAGTAGAACCCGCTCATCCAGCAACTCTTCCAACCCACCACCGGGCCTCTTTGCTCTCATTTCTTTGAAAGAGTATAGAACATCTTCAGAGATGACTCTTGAAATTTTTTCCCAAATTGATATTTATCTGGTAAAAAAATACAACCAATAAAAAATCAGCAGGGAGAACGATTCTACGATGACAGTACAACAAAAATTACGTGTCGCTCTTTTAGCGGGCGGGAAATCAGGTGAACGAGACGTTTCCTTAAAAGGCGCTGAAGGC
The DNA here is from genome assembly GCA_015231515.1 of Desulfobulbaceae bacterium. Lineage (NCBI taxonomy): Bacteria > Pseudomonadati > Thermodesulfobacteriota > Desulfobulbia > Desulfobulbales > Desulfobulbaceae > Desulfobulbaceae bacterium. Next base: position 20,458 of record JADGBM010000012.1, on the reverse strand, counting down.
GTGATCAAGGCTCTTGATTTAACAAAGTACGATGTTAGGCGTTATGATCCGGCGACCGACATGGCCAAACTGGCCACGGAGGCAAGTCAGATAGATGTGGTTTTTATTCTGCTGCATGGCCTTTTCGGTGAAGACGGAACAGTCCAGGGTTTTCTTGATCTGCTTAACCTGCCATACCAAGGCTCCGGTGTCCTCGGCAGCGCCCTGGCCATGGACAAAGATAGTGCTAAAACCTTATATAAAGTAAGGGGCCTTCCTGTTCCGGACTGGGCAATGGTCGCAATCAACGATGCTGAAAATCCCGGCCCCTTAGTTGAAAGACTCGGCCTCCCGCTTGTTGTTAAACCTGTCCGCCAGGGCTCCAGCCTGGGGATGTCAATTGCGCACTCTGTAGAAGAGCTTGCTGCTGGTATCCGTCTGGCCTTTGACTACGATAGCGAAGTTATGGTGGAGCGTTTCGTGAAGGGTCGTGAGATTACAGTCGGCGTTATTGGTAACAATGAGCTGACCCCATTGCCCCTGGTAGAAATTATTCCTGGAAGCGAACACCCATTTTTTGATTATCAGGCCAAATATCAGCCCGGTGCCACCACCGAAATCTGTCCGGCAGATTTCCCCGAGGCCATAGTCCAAAAGGCCCACGAGTACGCCATAACTGCTCATCGGGCTCTAAAGCTCAGGGGGTACAGTCGCACCGACATGATTGTTGACAAGGACAACAATCTCTGGGTTCTTGAAACCAACACCATTCCGGGTATGACACCGACCAGCCTGCTGCCTCAAGCTGCTGCTGCAGCGGGGCTGCCCTTCAACAAACTACTGGACAGACTTATCGACCTGGCCATGGAGCCCTGATCAACACGACTATGCTGCGTTTTTCTCTTCTTCTTATAGCCATCACCGCCTTGGGCTGTGCCGCCCAAATCGGCACTATCAGAAAGGTTGACACCCCGGAGACCTGGACTCTTGCTCTTGATGGCGATGACAGCCTTAGCTTACGAAAAACTATTTTCGAACAGGCCGACGCCTTTTGTCATGAGAAAAAAAAATACCTGATGCCGGATAAAAAAAATTATAGCGCGACGTTTTACCAACTCTATTTCAGATGCCTTCCCTCAGGCGATCCCGAGTTAATCAATATCGAAGGTTTTGACCAGGAAATGCGCTACCGCAAAAAACTAGGTGGCTACGGAGAGGTCAAATATTGACATCCGCTCATACCACTGTTAAGTACAGTTCTACACATACTACCTATCCCGACTGGGGTAAAAGCTGTGGCATTGTTCTCAGGTGACCTTATCCCGCAATGCCCCTCAATTAAAAATTCGAACTCAACAGTGTTGTCTATCTATAGAAACATAATAGACGTGTACCAAGTATCTGTTGATTAATACTTTGTAGGAGTCGTAAAACATGTCGATTCGTGAAGATGCTATTAAAGGAAATCTCACTGAGGTTTTTAAAAAATGTGCCGCACTTGAAGGAGTGACCCCGGAATTTTTAATGGCCGGTGTTGCCAAAGGCACCATCGCCATCCCCAAGAACAATAACCACTCATTTGATAAAATTATGGCCGTAGGCGCTGGGCTTTCCACAAAGGTCAATGCCAACATCGGTTCATCAAAAGACCATCAGGGCGTTGAACAGGAGTTACAAAAACTGTGCGTTGCCGTTAAAGCCGGAACCGATGCCGTTATGGATCTCAGTATGGGCGGTGACTTAAATGAGGTTCGTAAAGAGATCTTAAAAAACTGCCCCATACCGCTTGGGACTGTGCCAATTTACCAGGCCGTTGCCGAGGTTGTTGAAAACCAGAAAAAAGCCATTGGTGAGGTCACTAAAGAACAACTTTTTGATACGATTCGCCATCAAGCCAAAGCTGGCGTTGATTTCATGACCATCCACTGTGGCGTCAACAGAAACACTGTGGAACGTCTGCAAGGCCACCCGCGCTTGATGGGCGTTGTCAGCCGGGGAGGATCATTTCTTATTGAATGGATGACCAACAATAGAAAAGAAAACCCTTTTTATGAGCACTATGATGAGCTGTTGGATCTCTTAAAGGAACATGAGGTTACATTGAGCCTTGGCGACAGTGTCCGACCCGGTTGCTTAGCTGATGCCACCGACGCTGGCCAGATCCAGGAACTCATCCATCTTGGTGAACTCACAAAACGCGCCTGGGACGCTGGCGTGCAGGTTATCATTGAAGGCCCGGGCCATATGCCCATGGATCAGATTGAGGCCAACATACTGCTTCAGAAGCGTCTTTGTCACGGCGCGCCATTTTATGTGCTTGGCCCCCTTGTAACAGATATTGCGCCTGGCTATGATCACATAACCGGTGCCATTGGCGGCGCCATTGCTGCCAGGGCCGGTGCCGACTTTTTGTGCTACGTTACCCCAGCTGAACACCTCAAACTGCCAAATGCAGAAGACGTGCGCGACGGTGTTATCGCCTCAAAAATAGCCGCTCATGCTGCTGACATATGCCTGGGGATACCCGGAGCCATGGAACGTGATATTGCCATGGCAAAATGCCGAAACAAACTAGACTGGAAGGGTCAGATTGAGTTATCGCTCGACCCTGAAAAGGCCCAGAGATTCCGTGATGAAGGAGGAACATATAAAGGTGATGCCTGCAGCATGTGTGGGTCATACTGCGCCATCAAGGTCTACCAGAAAGCAACTCTACCCCAACGAATGGCTAGCTAAAATTTATCCGCAATACCAATTGGTATAGGAGGATCATTACATGCCGGAATTTTTAACCTCTATTGTTGATTGGATTAACAGTACCAAGGTGCTTGATCAGATTAGAGATGTTGATGCTCTCGGGTTGTTCAAAAACACCTATTTTCTTGTGCCCTTTATTGGCGTAATTATCTACTATCTTTATAAACAGGCCTTCACGAGCCTGGCTATTATGGCCCTGGCCATTGGTCTGTGGTATTTCAGTGGAACTGAATATGTGTCAGGTGCAATTGTAAACGGCGAGATACAGCTTGACAAACTTCTCCCAACAATTGCAGTGGGCGTTGGGGGCATCGGCACCTTGGTTTATCTCTTATTTATCCGCCAGGACTAGTAAAGCAATAGATGCCCGGCAGCAACCCCATTCAAGAAATTTACGACCGGCTGCTGACCTTTTTCGGGCCCCAGAACTGGTGGCCCGGCGAAACCCCTTTTGAGGTCATGGTCGGTGCGGTTCTAACCCAGAACACTTCCTGGACTAATGTCGAAAAGGCACTTACACCTCTCAAAAATGAAGGGCTGCTCTCCTTTGCAGCCCTAGAGGCTATGCCCCATGAGTTATTAGCCGAAAAGATCAGACCCTGTGGTTATTTCAACCTCAAAACAACGCGCTTAAAGAACCTCCTGGCCCTAATACAAAGAGATTACGACGGAGATTTGGATCTTTTCCTTAGTGAAGAAACTCAAACGCTACGCCAAACACTGCTCTCTGTAAAAGGAATCGGTCCGGAAACTGCTGATTCAATCGTGCTCTACGCCGCCAATAAGCCAACATTTGTTGTTGATGCTTATACCTACAGAGTTCTCTCCCGCCATGGAATTATTGCCGAAGATGAGGGTGATTATCACCTGATCCAGGAGATTTTTATCAATTCACTTCCCCTCGACACTGCTCTGTTTAACGAGTACCACGCCCTCTTGGTCCAAACCGGCAAAAACTACTGCAAAAAAACTAATCCCAAATGCTCCGATTGTCCTTTAGAGTACCTGCTGCCATGATTTGTGCGAGCATCACTTGGCGGTGTTACAACCGCCACTCGCCTGCACTGGGAAACCGGCCAGGCTGAAACTTGCCCCACAGCCGCAGGTTTTTCCACTATTAGAGTTGGTCAACTTCAACCCCCCGGCAATCAGATCATCAGAATAATCAACATTGAGCCCTTCAAGATATTGCAGGCTTTCCTGGTCAGAAACGATACGAATGGCTCCGTCCTGGTAGACGATTTTCTCCCCCTCTTTCAAGGCGTTGCCAATTTCAGCACCATAGGTTAACCCCGCACAACCTCCCTTAGTGATCAAAACTCTTAAAAACTTCTCGGAATCAAGGTTCTTCAGCAACATCTCGTTGGCTTTTGCGGTAATAGTAATATTCATAAATCCTCCTGTTGGGCTGTTAACAGTAACAATCGAACTGTCTATCATTCGATTGTTCGTAATTCGTTGTTCGAGTATTCGATTGTTGTTCTTCGGCTAAAACTCCTTTCGTTCGAGCACTAAAAAGCAACCCTACTTTTCTCCTGGCTTTGCCTCTGCTTCTTTGCCCTGACGTTCAGCAGAAAAGGCCTTCAGTTGGGCCAGGTTCATTCGAGCCGATTCATCACCTTGGGCGGCGGCTTTTTCAAACCAGTAGATAGCCTTGTCAAAATCCTGCGGGACACCATCGCCATTAGTGTACAAAATCGCCAAGTTGTTTTGAGCACTGACGCTGTCCTGTTCTGCTGCCTTTTCAAACCAATACACAGCTTGAGCCACGTCTTTTTCAACACCACGACCTTCGGCGAACAAAATGGCCAAATTTTTCTGGGCGGTCACGTTTCCCTGAGCGGCGGCTTCCTGAAACCAATGAACGGCCTTACCAAGATCTTTACTCATTCCTTCGCCATTACTGTACATAATGGCCAGATTATTTTGGGCCGTAATATTTCCCTGTTCCGCTGATTTTTTGCACCAGTAGGCGGCTTTCTCTAAGTCCTGCGGAACACCATCGCCCTTTGTAAACATTATGGAAAGGTTGTTTTGAGCGTTATCATGCCCCGTTTCTGCAGCCTTCAGAAACCAGTTGAAGGCCTTTTTGAAATCTTGCGGTACTCCCATGCCCTGAGCGTAGAGAACACCCAATTCGTTCTGTGCGGCGGCATCACCTTGTTCTGCCGCAGCTCTCTGGTACCAGAAAGCCGCTTTTTCAAGATCGCGCTTGCCAGCCGAGCCATCCGAGTAGATGAGGCCAAGATTGTTCTGGGCATCGATATGGCCCTGTTCTGCTGCCTGGGTAAACCAGTCAAAGGCCTTTTCAAAATCTAAGGCTGTGCCCTCACCTTTACTGTACATAATGGCAAGATTGTTCTGGGCATTTGCCTCACCAAGTGCTGCGGCCTTTTCATACCAATAAGCCGCTTTTTGGAGATCCTGAGCAACACCATCCCCGTGGGCATACATCAAACCTAAGTTATTCATCGCCGTAGAGTTGCCTTGTTCGGCAGCCTTGGTTACCCAATCTGCGGCCTTTACAAGATTTTTTTCGACACCATCACCTTCAATATACATAATGGCAAGATCGTTCTGCGCCTCCTGGCTGCCACTTTCAGCAGCAGAACGTTTAAACCAGTATGCCGCCCTGGACAAAGCCCTCTGCACGCCTAGTCCTTCTGTGTAAATGAGACCAAGGCGGCTTTGAGCCATTCTGTCACCCTGTTCGGCCGCCTGTAAATACCATTCAACCGCTTTCTCATAATCCCGAGGCGCGCCATCTGCGCCCTTGAAATACATTTCTGCCATATCAAAAGCAGACTTCTCCATGTGTTGGGCTATGGCGTTGTCAACTTGATCCGCTTCCGGTATTGAAGGCTCAGAATCCGGCGCAGCTTCTTGAACAGGCACCGCTCGTTCAATTACCTTTGTCGCCAGTTTTTTCTCGTTGGTTGGTTCAATAACTTTAACAATCGCTACCTTTTGGGGACGCGAAGTTGGCTTCTTGAGGGTTGCCAACTTTTTTCGAGCCGGATCATATCCCTGGCCAGCCGATTTCTCATACCAGAACTTGGCCTTACTGTAATCGCTGGCCACACCTTCAAAGCCTTCCTCATACAAACGCCCAACATTAAACATTCCGCGACTATAGTCGTGCTCGGCGGCACTCATATAATATGCTAATGCCTTTGCGGTATTCGTTTCAACCCCCAGACCTTGTTCATAAAGCAGCCCTAAAGACACTTCGCCCCGGGCATACTTTTGTTGAACTGCTTTCTCATACCACTCTTTAGCCTTTGCATAATCCTGCGGCACCCCCAAACCATTTTCGTAGAGATACCCCAAATTCACCTGTGACCTGGCCTGGCCTTGATTAGCTGCTGCCTCATACCACTGGGCTGCCTTCAGATAGTCTTTCTTAACGCCGCGACCCATTTCATAGAGTACGCCAAGCAGTCGCTGGGCATCAGCATCACCCTGCCCAGCAGCCTTTTCATACCAATAGGCAGCTTTTTTAAGATCTTTTTTTACCTTTCGGCCTCGCTCATAGGCCTGTCCCAAATCCGTCTGCGCCTTGGCGTCACCTCCTTGAGCTTTCACTTCCAAAGCAGATGGACCAGACCACACAGGTCCAGCAAAAAAGAGACCCATCAAAAAAAACCCACAGGCCACAGTCAACAGCATCATCTTTTTTAAGCGCCCGTTGCAGTCAGTGGGCATAAGGTTCTGATGTGTCGATGCCAGACCGGCTTGCACTAAAATCCTGTGTTCAAAACCCATAACTGTTTTCAACCCTGCCCGATCCATTTCTTTAAAATATCTTCTGGTAAGAATTGTGTTCCATAGCGAAGATTTTCAGCAGAACGCTGCGGAGCTGCTTCTGAGCGAATCGCACTTGCTTTTTCTGTACTAACCAACGGAATTTCTGTTTTTTCAACCTGCACTTGAGGCTTGGGAATATCCGCATAAAGAAGTTCAGGTTGGCTGACAACTGGCCGTTCATCGGCAACAACAGCTTCGGCAATTTCAAGACGCTGTGCCCTTTCTGTTTCAAGGGTTGTCTGCAAGGTATCAAGTTGATTCTGGAGACCAATAACACGCTCAGAGCTCATCCTTTCTTTGTTCTTTAAGGCCTCAAGTTCATTCTTGAGGCTGGTCACTTCAATCTGGCGAGCCAGCACAAAATCTTCAAGCTCACTCAGTTTAGCCAACCTATTCTCAAAACGGGCATTTATACTGCGTTCTTCGTCAAGAGCGGTCTTGTGCTCTGTAAGCTGATTTCTCAGAACAACCAACTCATCCTCATGGTCTTTAGCGGCCAGCTCTTCCTTGAGTTGACAGTTTTCTTGTTCTAAACGATTAACAGCCTCGGCTTTAAGGGCTGACAGCTCTTCCTGGGCCGCCTTGGCAGATTGCAGCTCAATTGACAGTTCGGAGTTTTCACTGCCTTTTGAGGCTATCTCCTCTTCATACGATGACAAACGCTGACGCAGAACAACCAACTCCTCTTCATGGTCTTTAGCGGCCAGCTCTTCCTTGAGTTGACAGTTTTCTTGTTCTAAACGATTAACAGCCTCGGCTTTAAGGGCTGACAGCTCTTCCTGGGCCGCCTTGGCAGCTTGCAGCTCAATTGACAGTTCGGAGTTTTCACTGCCTTTTGAGGCTATCTCCTCTTCATACGATGACAAACGCTGACGCAGAACAACCAACTCATCCTCATGGTCTTTAGCGGCCAGCTCTTCCTTAAGCTGACTGTTTTCTCTCTCTAACTGTTCAAGAGCTGCCGTGCGGGCTGAGAGCTTCTTCTCTGTTTCTTGTGCCATTTTCAGCTGATAGGCAAGAGTTTCATTTTTCTCACATTCAGATGAAAGCTCCGTCTTGTAAACCGAAACCCTGCCCCGAAGGCTGGTAATTTCCTGCTCAAGTTCTGACTGTCGGTTGGCATCATGAAGTTCCCGCAGCTCGTCACGTTCCTGGCGCAAGGTTGCGGCTTCAGACTGTGCCGCAGCAAGCTCCTGCTCCAGGCCGGCTGAAGCCAACGTTTGTGTTTCAATGAGGCTCCTTCTCTCAACCTCTTCCTGCACCTGGCTTTCGAGTGCGGCAATCTGGTTCTTAAATTTATGGATCTCATCTCTATGATCCGCATCAGCCCCGGCCTCATTCATCTTCCAGGCTGCATTTTCAGCGGCAAGTCGATTTGTTTCATCTTTTTGAGCCGTTATCATACTCTCAAGAACAGGGAGTCGCGCACTCTCTTTACGGGCCTCCGCCAGTTGTTCTTTTGCCTCTTCAAGTTCAACTTTAAGCGCACCAAGCTCTTCAATCTGACCAGACATGTGAGACATACCTTTGAGCTTCAAGGCCGCCTTTTCAGTTGATAACTTGTCAACCTCAGACTGCATCTCGCGCAACTCTGATTCCAACTCTTTAATTTTGAGCTCTAAGTCCTTCTCCATCGAACGTTTCTCCTCCTGCAACTTTTCTTGAACAAGTAGTATCGATGCATTTGTCCGGTCAAGTTCCTTCTGTATAGCGTTAATAAGCTGTTCATTGGCAAGTTTTTCCGCTGTCAGACGAGCTATTTTCTGCTCAGCCTTACAATCAACCTCCATCACAGAGTGCCCGGGTTGACCCCGCCGTAAAATCAACACGGAGCCCACACTTATGCAGACAGATAAAACCATAAGCCCATACAGTATCTTGGAGCCTGATTCCTGCTCAGCTGCAGGCAAACTGCTTTGAGCCTGGGCCTCTTCAACCATGATATCGACAATGGCTTTCCCCTCTGAAAGAGAGTCTCTGTACCATCCCAGATAAATGTCTTCATTTTTGGGTTCCCACAACTCTGACCAGGGCTCTTTGCCCAAGGCAGAAGGCTGCTGGGAGTTAGCAACCACATCTTCAACGGCCGTTACCAGTTCCTCAGGGGCAGTGTCAACGGTTTCACTCCCCGGCCCCCGCTCAGCAACAAACCAGCCTTTTTCCTGAGATATATCCAGATAAGCGGCACTGTAAAGACTCTGACTGGCAACCTTGCCGGCCTTGTATTCCCCAGCCACTACTGTTTGCCCGGCTGCCCGTATCAGATAAAGGCTTACAAAGTCCAGATCATCCTGCTTGCCTCCTAAAATCAGCAGTTCTTTAGCCAGGGAAAAATCATTTTCTGTCAGATCCGGATATAACCCTTTACTGCCGGATTCATCATAAAGACTCGACACAACAATGACCGGGATACTGCCGACACTCAAATATTGAGAAAGATCATCAAGATCACTGTTGTTTAAAGTGATACAACCATTTGTGCTGTTTGAGCGAAGTTCTTTATTGGTTCCGTGAATATAAATTCCGTTTCCGCTTCTCCCATCTGTCTGGTCATAAACGTTGGGATAGTTGAGATGAAATGCCCTAGTACCAAAAACTGTTATTTTATTATCAACATAGGTCTTGGTGATAAAATAAACGCCCTCAGGAGTTTTCTCATCACCCTCTATTTGCTTACGGCCAAAATTCTCACCGGTAACGGCAAAATACTCAGCAACCACGCCGAGTCTTCCGTCATGTTCCAGCACGCGAAGTCTCTGGAAATCTTTTTCAACAAGAATAAAGTAAATAGGCTTACCGGCAACCAGAACCTTGAGGTCAAGATTCAGCAATGCTGAGGTGCCGTTTACAGGGACAGCGGCACTTGCGGGGCATACCGGCAGGTGAGCTGCGAGGAAGAAAAAGAACAGCAAAAACAGGCTACATCTCTTTGAAGTTGTAAATAAAAAATTCATCGAAACAATCTACCACGTCCAAGCCTATGATTTAAGGGAAAAATCATTTCGAGGCCTCAGTTTTTGTGTTTTCCACCGCTTCAACGAGATCGCGACAGGCATCTTTAATTAATTTTGCCTCCTTGGAAGTGACTACAGCCCGCCCAAGAAGCTGATGCATGTACTTCAAGTGAAAGTCCGTTTTGGCCTGGCCGGCAGCTGTGTCCAAGGATTCAAATAACCGTGTGGCTTCCAGATACATTGCCGCAAGCTCTTGTTCTTTAGCGGGCTGCTTTGGGTAAAACGCTTGATTTTGATCTGCAACACCCTGCAAAAGCCCCTTTCGCAGCTCGTAACAGAGAATACCAACAGATTGCGCCAAGTTTAATGACGAAAACTGTGCAGTTGGAATCGTGGTCAACATACCACAGTGTTTTAATATATCATTGCCCAAGCCGGTATTTTCAGGACCAAAGACAAGACCTGCCTTGCCGGAATGAAGATAGGGACGAAGAGGTGCAGCGAGTTGATCCGGCCAAGAGGTTGGTCTTCTGCCCCTGCCAACTCTGGCGGTCGTACCGATCAGCATGGAAAAATGTGGTACTACCTCTGAAAAATTCGCCGCAAATCGGGCCTTATCCAAAAGATGTGCGGCATTATGAGTTGCCGTTTTGCCTGCAGCTTCACGATCAATAGAGTCAACCCCAACAATCCAAAGCTGCTCAACCCCCATATTCAGGGCAATTCGCGCTACACTGCCAATATTTTCAGCATATTTGGGCCTGACAAGAATAACTGCAATATTGCTGAGTTCTTTCATCTCTCTTCTGTCATCTGTCTTCTGCCTGGCAACCCGGGCAAAAATAGGTTGCCCGACCGGCCATAACTGTCTTGCTAATAGACGCTGCACATAATGGACAGCTCTGCCCCTTTTTTCCATAGACATTTAGCTGCAACTGAAAATAACCCTTTTCACCGCTGCTGCCAACAAAATCGGCAATGGTTGAACCTCCTGCAGCAATTGCCCTTTTTAAAACAGAGCGGCTCTTCCGGATAATCTTTTGCCACTGAGCAGCCGTCACTCTGCCGACCGCCTTGTCCGGCCTCACACCAGCTTCAAACAAAATCTCACTGGCGTAGATATTGCCGATTCCAGCTACAATGTGCGAATCCATCAGAAAGTTTTTCACCGGTTGGCCCCTTTTTTTGGCTTTTCCCGTTAAATAGTCCACCGAAAACTCTTCAGAAAAAGGCTCCGGGCCAATCTTAGCAAAAAGAGCGTCACCATCTTCTTCAGGTGAAACAACCTGCAGCGAACCAAAGCGGCGCACATCGTTAAATCGCAGTTCCATCTCATTATCGAGAAGAATCCAGGCATGGTCATGAGGCTTTCGCACCGATTTCCGTGTAAAAAGCCCAAGTTTACCCGTCATGCCAAGGTGAACAACAATATTTGCCTTGTTGTCCAAGTCAATACTGATAAATTTTGCCCGGCGCCTGAGGCCGATAACTTTAGCAGCGAGAACCCAATTTTTGAATTGGCTGCGGGGAATTGGCAGACGCAAAGCCTTTCCGGAAAAACCGCACTTTTGCAGTACTCGACCAACAAGTAAAGGCTCAAGGCCCAGTTTCACTACTTCTACTTCAGGTAATTCTGGCATTCTTTATTAACCCCATATAGAATGTTTTTTTATGCAAAACTCCACGTTCAGTGTTACAGTACCAGCCCTTAGCAACCAAATCGAGAGCTAGGTTTTAAGGATATATCAACAGACAATGAGTTCGCACATCACACAGACAGCCCAGACAGAACGACGCAAACTACGTACCCAGGTTCTTGGCGCTCGGGATGCATTATCTATGCAGGCTCGTCAGCAAAAAAGCGACCAGATACTTAAAGCCCTGATTTCTCATGAACGCTTTATACAGGCGAAAACTATTTTTTCGTATATCAATTTTCGAAGTGAAGTGATTACCACTAGCCTCATAAAACTTTGCCCCAGCCTTAACAAGCGTCTCTGCGCACCATTAACTCTGCAAAAGGAGTTTCGCCTTGTACCCTACGAAGTCGCCAATGAGACCCTTTTACAGCCAGGCTATTGGGGCATTCCTGAACCCGACCCTCTACGCCATCAACCAGTGGCCCCAGAGGAAATTGACCTTATACTCCTTCCCGGCAGTGTTTTTGACCGTTTTGGCGGCAGATTAGGGTACGGTGGCGGCTTTTATGACCGTTTTATTGTCACTATGGCCCCCGAGTCGATTACAGTGGGTCTGGCTTTTGATCTTCAGCTGGTGGCAGACCCACTACCTCTGCTACCCCACGATCAGAAGCTGGATTATCTTATTACAGAAAGTACCATACTCAATTTCACCAAGGATCAGCTATGACCAAAACCGCAATTTTCAGAGACGATCTCTTCCTGGAACATATGAAGGGCTTACATCATGTTGAATCAGCAAGCCGTTTGCAGGTGCTGAATGAATACTTTGACGGCCCAGCTGCCAAAAACTTTCTCTTTCCTGAGTTTTCTCCCGCCACTCGTGAGCAGCTTGAGCGCAACCACTCTACCGAATATATCAACAGGGTTGCCAAAACTGCCGGTAAGCCACAGGTAAGTTTAGACCCCGACACCCAGACTTCAGCCCTTTCGTACGATGCCGCCTGTCTCGCTGCTGGTGCGGCAATCACTGCTGTCAAGCAAACTGCTGCCCGAGAGATCGACAACGCCTTTTGCCTTGTCCGTCCACCTGGACACCATGCAGAACATGACCGAGCCATGGGTTTTTGTATTTTTAATACTATTGCCGTTGCCGCCCAATATGCCCTGAGTGAACTGGGCTTGGGTCATGTGTTAATCGTTGATTGGGACCTGCACCATGGCAATGGAACCCAGAACTCCTTTTACGATACCGATAAGGTCCTCTACTTTTCAACCCACCAGTCGCCCTACTATCCAGGCACAGGCGCAGCACACGAACTCGGCAGAGGTCGGGGCGAAGGTTACACTATCAACGTGCCCTTACCGGCCGGGCTTGAGGATTTTTCATATTGCACAATTTTCAACCAGTTATTGGCCCCCATCGCCCGCCAGTTCAAACCGGACTTGATTCTGCTCTCGGCTGGCTATGATACCCACATCAATGACCCTTTAGGCGCTATGATGGTCAGTAAAAAAGGCTTTGCCTATATGACCAAGGTTCTCTTGGATTTAGCCTCTGAGCTGTGCGACGGTCGTTTTGTCGCCTGTCTGGAGGGCGGCTACGATTTAGCTGGTCTTAAAGAAGGTGTGATTGCCTCCGTATCCGAGATGCGCGGCAAATCGATACTTGATGATAAAAGCATCATGAATTTCACGTCAAACACCTATCCGGTTATGGCCATGGAAGCGACAAGAGACCTTGCAAAAAAATACTGGAATTTATAGAATACCAAAATGGTCAAACCAAAAATTCTTATCGCCGATGATGACTCCCTGGTTCGGGAGGCCATTGAGAAAATATTACAGATCTTCGGTTATACAGTCGTCTCCGTAAGCAATGGCAGTGAAGTGCTTAAGGCTGTTGATGAGTCCTACTCTACCATTATTTTAGACATCAATATGCCGGTAATGGATGGCTTTGCGACCCTTGAAGGGTTAAACAAGCGTAAACTCGATATCCCGGTTCTTTTTTTAACAGGGGGCGGCTCCATGGATTACGCCGTTAAGGCCATTAACCTTGGGGCCTACGATTTTTTAACCAAACCAATCAGTGACCTTGACCTGTTTGCTGTAAAAATAAAACGTGCCATCGAAAAGAGGATGTATGTCCTCATGCACAAAGCCTACGAGGAAAATCTTGAATACGAGGTCAATCAAAAAACAAAAGAGCTTTTGGGAAAAAACATCCTCTTAGACAACTACTCGCAGCAACTTGAAGAACAAACGCTTAATACCATCACCACGCTTCAGATTGCCCTGGAAGAAAAGGATAAATACACGGCTGGACACACCAAACGAGTAACCCAGTACGCAACAATGATTGGCGAAGCCCTGGGGTTATCCGGTGAAGACAGACAGGCGCTGACTTGGGCCGGACAGATTCACGATATCGGTAAACTGGTTATTGACGTCAGTTGCATTCAAAAGCCGGGTACTTTAACCAACGAAGAGTGGAAGCGAGTGACCAAGCACCCGGTAATTGGCTATAACATTGTCCAGCCCCTGGATTTTTTGGCCAGAGAGGCAACAATCATCAAACACCACCATGAACGTCTTGATGGAGAAGGGTATCCGGACAGGCTGCAAGGCAGCGCCATTGATCCCTTAACTCGTATACTCACCGTGGCTGACAGTTATGATGCTATGACCTCTCAAAGAAGCTATAAAGACAACAAACCTATGGTAGAAGCTATCGAAGAGTTGTATAACTGTGCCGGTTCACAGTTTGACCTTGAGGTCGTTGAGGCCTTCGCAAAAACACTTATGAAGAGCAACAAATGAAAATAGCCGAAAAAGATATCCGAAAAGTGGCCAATCTAGCCAGACTTGTGCTCAATGATGCCGAGGTTCACAGCATGACAGAACAGGTCGGTAAAATCTTAAGTTATGTCGAAAAACTAAACGAGCTGAACACCGACGGCATTGAACCAACCACCCACGCCATTCAAGTCAACAACGCCTTCAGGGACGATGAGGTTTGCAGATCACTGCCCCAGGCAGAGGCACTCCGGAACGGTCCTCTCCAAAACGGTGAAGCCTTTGTTGTTCCAAAGGTGATATAAAATGGAACTCTATGACAAACCCATCCATGAACTGCACGCACTGCTTACTAAGGGCGAAATCTCCTCTGTTGAACTGACAAAAACTGTCTTTCGACGCATTGACCAGGTTGAACCACAGGTAGGGGCGTTCATTACCCAAAACCGGGAGCAGGCCCTTGAGCAGGCCCAGCAGGCAGATAAAAAAATTGCCGCCGGATCTGCGGGCCCTTTGTGCGGGATTCCCCTTTCCATAAAAGATGTACTCTGCACAAAAGGGTTACGGACAACGGCCGGCTCAAAAATTCTGGAACCTTTCATTCCACCCTACGATGCAACTGTTATCACCAAGCTCAAGGATCAAGGTGCCGTTATCGTCGGCAAGGTCAGCATGGACGAATTTGCCATGGGTTCGGCTAATGAGAACTGTGCCTACGGCGTCCCTAAAAATCCCTGGAACACCGATTATATCTGCGGTGGTTCCAGCGGCGGCTCGGCGGCATCCGTAGCCGCTGGTGAATGCATCGCCTCACTTGGTTCAGACACCGGCGGTTCTGTGCGCCAACCAGCATCGCATTGCGGTGTTGTTGGACTCAAGCCAACCTACGGCAGGGTTTCACGTTTCGGGCTTCTGGCCTTCGCCTCGTCGCTCGATCAGATTGGCCCTTTAACAAAAGATGTTACGGACTGTGCCCTTATGCTTGATGCTATCGGTGGCTACGATCCTAAGGACTCAACTTCCGTGCGACAGGAGATGCCCGCCTTCAGCAAGGCCCTCACCAAAGGTCTCCAGGGAGTTAAAATCGGTATACCCAGTGAGTATTTTGGCGAAGGGCTTGACCCGGAAGTCAAAAAGGCTGTTGCCCATGGTATCGAACTGCTCTGTGAGGCCGGTGCCAAAAAAGTTGAACTCTCACTTCCCCATACCGATTACGGTATTGCCGCCTATTATATCATCGCTCCAGCAGAAGCCAGCTCAAACCTGGCGCGCTATGACGGTGTAAAATACGGTTTCCGCAACCTGGAGGCTGAAAGCCTGGTTGATATGTACAAAACTTCACGCAGCATGGGGTTTGGTGACGAGGTAAAACGACGTATTATTATCGGCACCTATGCGCTTTCGTCAGGCTATTATGACGCCTATTATAAAAAGGCGTCCCAGGTGCGGACCCTCATTGTTAACGATTACCAAAAAGCGTTTTCGCAGTGTGACGTACTCGTTTCTCCAGTATCTCCAATTGCTGCCTGGCGGCGTGGCGAAAAATCCGATGACCCCTTGAGCCTGTATCTGTCCGATGCCCTAACCGTCTGTACTAATCTGGCTGGTCTGCCGGGCCTTTCCATACCATGCGGCTTCAGCAGTTCGGGCCTGCCAATCGGCTTTCAGATCCAGGGCCCTCATTTCCAGGAAGAGCGCTTGCTCAAGATCGGCTATAATCTTGAACAACTGGTGAACATACACGCTAAACGCCCGACGCTTTCATAACCTACAGAAGACGACCATGAGACTTCACATCCCAGACCATATTAAGACCCTGATTCCCTATCCGCCAGGAAAACCCATTGAAGAACTTGAACGGGAACTCGGCATTTCCGGCTCGATCAAGATGGCCTCCAATGAAAACTCTTTAGGCCCTTCGCCCAAGGCTGTTGAGGCCATCAGGAACTCCCTTGCCAAGCTGCACCGCTATCCGGACGGCAGCTGTTATTATCTTGCCGAGGCCTTGAGTAATCATATTGGCGTGGCCGCCAATCAGCTTGTCTTCGGCAATGGCTCTGATGAGATTATCGCACTGTTAGCAGCAGCCTTTGTGCAACCTGGAGACGAGGTTATCACCTCGCAGCCATCCTTTCTGGTCTACCCGAAGGTCACCCAAGCCCAAGGCGGCATCAACCGGGTTGTCCCTTTAAAGAATATGCGGCACGACCTTGATACCATCGCAGGCCTAATCAACGACAAGACCCGGCTGATTTTTTTTGATAACCCTAATAATCCAACCGGCACAATATTCACCAAGGACGAATTTGAGAGATTTCTTAAAAAAGTGCCGGAAAGTGTGGTTGTCGTCCTTGATGAGGCCTATGTCGATTTTGTCCGACACGACAATCCAGTCAAGGCCTTTGACTATCTAGAGTCAAAAACCCCGGTTATCTCTTTACGGACTTTTTCCAAGGCTTACGGTCTCGCTGGTTTACGTGTTGGCTACGGTGTAATGCCGTTTGAAATTGCCGACTGCCTTCATCGTGTCCGAGCACCATTTAACGTTAATAGCCTGGCTCAAATTGCTGCCATTGCAGCCTTGGATGATAACGACCATTACCGGAAAACCCTGGAAATGACCTGGAACGGTATCGATTATCTGAGCCGCGAGTTCTCAAATTTGGGCCTTGATCCAAAGCCGACCCAGACCAATTTTTTCCTGGTCGATATTAAACGTGACGGCAAAGAGTTCTATCTGGCACTGCTCCACAAAGGCGTCATTGTGCGGGCGATGAACGCCTATGGCTACCCTGAATATATCAGGATTACAGTTGGCACCATGGCCGAAAACGAACGCCTGATCGCTGCCGTCAAAGAACTCCTCATAAAGAAGTAACGTATTAACCCGTGAACACTATCATCACCATAGACGGCCCATCCGGCTCCGGTAAAAGCACGATCAGCCGTCTGCTGGCCCAGCGCCTTAACTACACCTACCTGGACACTGGGGCTATGTATCGAGCCGTTGGCTTTGCAGCCCAAAGGCAAGGTCTCGAAATAGTCGAGTCTGAAGCTATCCGCAACATGCTTGCCAGCGTCAAACTTACCTTATTACCCGCTGAAGGTGACACACGAGTTTTGTTAAATGGAGAAGATGTCTCTTCGGCGATTCGTTCTGCAGATATGGCAATGGTGGCCTCTAAAATTTCGGCCCTGCCTTCTGTACGAAAAAAACTTACAGACCTCCAACAGGATCAAGGCAAAAGCGGCGCCATTGTCGCGGAAGGCAGAGATATGGGAACCGTTGTTTTCCCAGAGGCTAAGAATAAGTTTTTCTTAAGCGCTAGCGCTCAGGAAAGGGCCAGACGCCGAACAGAGCAGCTCAAAGAAAAAGGCCAACCCGCCCCATATGATGATATTCTCAAACAGATTCAACAGCGTGACCAAGACGACAGCTCCCGTACGCTGGCGCCATTAAAGGCGGCTGACGATGCCATCATTATAGATTCATCAACAATGACAATTGACGAAGTCGTTCAATTTATGATTAACTCTATAAAGAGCTAACCATAACGTGATTGCAGACTATTGAGAATTATGACAGCCTTGGGACTGAATCAGTTACGAGGTAAGGAGAGAGAAATGGCGGATCAGGATACGTATAACGATTTACGACAACTTAAACGAAGACATCTCATCTATTATCTAGAGGTTTTTGACAACAGCACCGATGAGTTTTTAGGTCATCTGGTTGACTTGACCGTCGAAGGCATGAAGTTAGTCAGTAAAAACTATATCGAGCCTCAAAGAGACTACTCATTAAAAATGGTTCTCCCTGAGGGCCACACCCCGGACAGGGAAGTACATTTCAGCGCCTCAAGCATGTGGTGTCGTGAGGATGTCAACCCGGACTTTTATGCGGTTGGCTTAAGCGCTCCCAATCTGGACAAAGAGACACGAAAAATTTTTACCATTTTAATTAATCAAATAGGCTTTAATGATTAAGCCGAGATAGTCGGACTGAGAATTTCTCGGATCTTTGTTTTTAGGCCACTCAGGGTAAAAGGCTTCTGTAAAAACGCTACATTTTCTATATTTTCAAACTGATCGGCAATCTGATCCACTATGTAGCCTGTAGATATTATCGCCTCCACCTTGCTCATTTCCCTTATCCTCTTCAGGGTTTCCAGTCCGTTAAGCCGTGGCATTGCAAAATCAAGCACAATGAGTTTAATGGTCTTGGCGTTCTTGGCAAAAATCTCCAAGGCCTCTGCCCCGTCTGCGGCTACCAGCACCTCAAAGCCTATCGTTTTCAGAAGTTCCTGGCCCAGGTTCCGCAACAGCGGCTCATCATCCACCAGCAGTACCATTCCACTAAAACTGGACTCCACTGGAGTACCAGCCGGACGCCCTTTCTTAAGCATAGCTTCAGGGGTCTCCGCCGGAAAAAGAACTGTAGCCGTCAGGCCCTTTCCCCGAAGGCTACTCAAGGAAATTACGCCCTTGTGAATACGCATAATCCCTAAAATTGCCGCCAGGCCCATCCCTCGACCAGTGAATTTAGTAGTAAAAAAGGGCTCAAAGGCTCGAGCCAACTCCGTGCTACTCATTCCAGGCCCGGTATCAATAACTTCAATAAATACATATTCTCCCGGCGGCAGCTCCCTCTGCATATGAGGCAGTTTCAGCTCCTTTTCCGAGTAATATTTCTGGCCATAATGGAGCCGTATCGTACCCTCCTGTTCGCCAAGCGCCTCTAAAGAGTTGGTCACCAGGTTCACAATGACCTGCTGGAACATTCCAGTATCACCTTTAATAACAACATCGTCATCGCCTTCACAAACGAGCTCTATTCGGCTCGGAATCTGCGGCCGGAGAATGGCAAGGATCTCCGGCAGCAGTTCAGTCACCCGTATTTGCCGATCTTCGATGGGTATCTGCCCAACAAATTGCAGCATCAGTGTCGAAATCTTGGCGGCCCGTTGCGACGCCTTAAAGGCCGCTTCAATAAACTTCCGTTCTTTTTGCTGTGCCGGCATTGTCTCCAGGGCAAGTTCCTGGTTGCCCAGCACCGCCATGAGAATATTATTAAAATTGTGGGCAATACCTGAGGCCATAGCGGTCAGGCTTTGGAATTTTTCCAGCTGCCTGAGATGATTCTCCTGTATGCGCTGCTGCTCTAGCTGACTCTTTTTTTCAGTTACATCTGAAAAAATCACAACAGCACCCACAACTTCATCATCTTGATGAATCGGGGTGCTTGAATACTCTACCGGAAAACTGGTTCCATTTTTACGCCACATCACTTCGTCAGTTACCAGGCATTTTTCATCTTTTACGATGGCGGCAAGCATCTGGCACTCCTCCTCCGGATAGGCCGAGCCATCCTTTCTGGTGTGGTGAATGAGGGCGTGATTGTTTTTGGCAATAATTTCTGCTGCTCTATAGCCCAGCATTTTTTCGGCAGCAGGGTTGATAAACGTCGTTTTACCATGAAGATCCAGACCGTAAATCCCTTCTGCGGTTGAGTTCAGCAACAAGGCCTTATGCCGCTCACTCCTAGCAAGCTGTTCATTTTGCTCTACGAGCTCTCTTGCCAGTTTAGTCTTTTCCAGACAACGTTCAATACGAATAATCAGTTCGTCCGAATCACATGGTTTTAACAGGTAGTCATCTGCACCAAGTCTGAGGGCGTCAATGGCAGTTGTTACGTTTCCATAGCCAGTAAGAATAATTACGCAGGTTAAATCATTTAGTCTTTTTACCTCCTTCAAAACATCGAGCCCATCAACTCCTGTCATTACGAGGTCTGTAACGATTAAATCAAAGTGCTGTTTGGCAATAAGCTGTAGAGCCTCTTGGCCGCCGTTTGCCGTCGTGACCTCATATTTTTCCTGGCGGAGATCGGTGCCAACTGCGTTTAAAATGATCGCTTCATCATCGACCAACAAAATCGAGAAATTAGACATCTTTCACTCCCTCAATGGTTAGGATTACAACAAAGCTCGTACCTTTATCAACTTCACTTTTCACCTCAATTCGGCCACCATGTTTTTTGATTATTCCGTAGCTGACCGCAAGTCCAAGACCCGTTCCTTTAACCTCTGGTTTGGTGGTAAAAAACGGCTCAAAGATATGATCTAAATTTTCGGGCCTGATACCTATTCCGGTGTCACTCACAGTGACCGAAATCTGCTCGTCACTGACACGTTGCGTTGCAACTGTAATCGTGCACCCCTTTACGCAGGCATAAATGGCATTATTAAACAGATTCAAGAGCACCTGTTTTATCTGATCCGACACTGCCTTAATCTGTGGAATGTCCTGGGCATAGCGAATTTCAAGGGCTATTCCCTTTTCCTTACACTCTTTTTTAATTAACAGCAGAATGCTGTTAATACTGGCATGAATATCCATAGGCGCCAACCGGCCGGAGGTTGGCCGGTTAAAATCCTGCAGGCTTATAATAAGCTCCTTCCTTCGTTCGCATTCAGCAACCGCCATATCTACAAGTTGCACATCTTCTTCATCAAGGGCCGC
>JADGBM010000011.1 GCA_015231515.1 Desulfobulbaceae bacterium | reverse complement strand
CTGAAGTTAAAGCACAAATCGTTTAATGGTTGCTTTAGGGTGATAAAAATTAACCAGTAAACCAATTTCCACCCCACAAATCTTCCCTCGTTCGCTGTTTTTTCCGTGGCCTTCCGTGTGGTTCCGTGGCCATCAAAAAATTAACCGTAATATTCCCGGTACCACTTAACAAATTTCGCCAAACCCTCCTCGATGGTTGTCGAAGGCTGGAAGTTGAAGTCTTTTATCAGGCCGTCAACATTTGCATAGGTTTCCTTTACATCGCCATTTTGCATTGGCAGGTAGTTTTTTTCTGCCTTTTTGCCCAGGCAGTTTTCCAGAACTTCTATAAAATGCATCAGAGTTTCCTGTTTGTTGTTGCCGATATTATATATTTTATAAGGGCACCAGCTTGTTGATGGATCTGGTTCATCGGTATTCCATTCAGGGTTCGGTTTCGGGGGCGAAAAAATAACCCTTTCTACGCCTTCAACAATGTCATCAATATAGGTAAAGTCTCGCTTCATCTTGCCATTGTTAAATATGCTAATCGGTTCGCCGGCAAGAATCGCCTTAGTGAATAAAAAGTAGGCCATATCCGGCCTGCCCCAGGGGCCATAGACCGTAAAAAACCGTAAACCCGTCACTGGAAGGCCATACAGATGGCTGTAGCTATGGGCCATAAGCTCGTTGGATTTTTTGGTGGCGGCATATAGTGAAACAGGATGGTCAACGCTATCATGAACAGTAAAGGGGGTCTTGGTGTTGCCACCATAAACGGAACTTGACGAGGCAAAAACCAGATGCTTAACATTGGTGTGCCGGCAGCCTTCAAGAATATTGGCAAACCCCAAAAGATTTGAGTCCACGTAGGAAAGAGGGTTCTCGATGGAATACCGCACGCCCGCCTGGGCGGCTAAATTAACAACTGCATCAAATTTTTTTGTCGCAAACAGATCTTTCATAAAGGTGCGATCAGCCATGTCACCTTCTACAAAAGAGGCATTCTTGTAGGAGCGCAACTGCTCAAGCCGATCTTTTTTTAAGGTTGGATCATAGTAGGAGTTCAGATTATCAATCCCAACAACCTCCAATCCCTTATCCGCAAGCTTTTTGGTAAGAAAAAAACCAATAAAACCCGCCCCCCCAGTAACTAATATCCGTTTCATAAGTTCTCCACATACCACTTTGTTGCTTCATCCAAACCGGCCCCAACAGAAAAAGTTGGCTCATAGCCCAAAAGCTTCTTGGCCTTGGAGATATCGGCGAGTGAATGCATAACATCACCGGCACGAAAATCACGATGGGTTGGCTCACTATTTTGAACTTCTGCGCGGTAAGGCACGACACGATCTTTAATGTGATTAAAGAGCTCATTCAAACTAGTGCGATCACCATAGGCAACATTATAGACCTGATTGGCAGCCTCGGCGTGCGTTGCACAGGCTGACAGGATATTCGCCTGAACCGTATTGTCGATATAGCAAAAATCTCTGCTGGTTTCACCGGTCCCGTTGATGATGATCTCCTCACCCTTAAGCATTCCGGAAAACCATTTCGGGATAACTGCGGCATACGCTCCATTTGGATCCTGGCGTCGGCCAAAGACGTTAAAATAGCGAAGCCCCATACTCTGCAAGCCATAGGTGCGGGCAAAAACACTAGCATAGAGCTCGTTGACGTACTTTGTCACAGCATACGGAGACAGTGGGTTGCCAATTGTATCTTCAACCTTGGGAAGGCCAGGATGATCACCATAGGTTGAACTTGAGGCCGCATAGACAAACCGTTTTACTCCGGCATCACGGGCTGCCACAAGCATATGAAGGAATCCCGTCAGGTTATTGGCATTGGTCGTAATAGGATCCTCAATCGAGCGGGGAACCGAACCCAGCGCCGCCTGATGCAGCACATAATCAACATCCTTACAGGCCAGACTACAGTCGTCAAGGTTGCGGATATCTCCTTCTATCATTGTAAATTTTTGCCACTGGTCTGCACTTACCAGTGCTTGAACCTCATCCAGATTGCGCTGATGACCAGTAGAAAAATTATCCAAGCCCACAACCCTTTGCTCAAGTTTGAGCAGCGTCTCCAGCAAATTAGAGCCAATAAAGCCGGCAACTCCGGTCACAAGCCATGTTTTTGGGGATTTCCTGAGCTGCTCTTGTATCTCTTTATATGTACTCATAATCTTCTCTTTTTTGTTGGGTTATTGGGTTGTTGGGTTTGTTGAGTTTGTTGGGTTTGTTGAGTGGATAGTGAACTCACCAGTTAACCAATCAACCAGTCAACCAGTCAACCGATCAACCAGTCAACCAAATTACAGTCTCCAGAAATTGACATCATGTTTCTTGACTTCTGCGACATCAAGCACCGATTTTACATCAATTAGGGAACCCTTTTCTGTTAAAGTTCCAACAAGGTCTGCCACACTTTTAGCCAACAGTTCCCTGTGCGGCACAGCAAAGATCAAGGCACCAAGATCCTGTAAATCTTCCCAATCACAGAGTTTAACCCCCATATGACGCATAGCATCATCTTTAGTGACCTTAGGATCATAAACCAAAACTGTCATGTCATAGGCTTTCAATTCATTTATAATATCAACAACTTTTGAATTTCTTAAGTCGGGGCAGTTTTCTTTAAAGGTCAAGCCGAGAATCCCAACCCGCCGTTGCGCTCGTCTGTCAGAATGAAGCATCATCTTCACGGTTTTTTCGGCAATAAACTTTCCCATTCCGTCATTAATTCTTCTTCCTGCTAAAATCACTTCAGGGTGATAGCCAACGGTCTCAGCTTTGTGTGTTAGATAATAGGGATCAACACCTATACAATGGCCGCCAACCAGGCCCGGTCGAAAAGGTAGAAAGTTCCACTTAGTGCCGGCAGCTTCCAGCACATTTTTAGTGTCGATGTCTAAACGATCAAAAATCACAGCAAGTTCATTCATCAGGGCTATGTTCAAGTCCCGCTGGGTATTTTCAATAACTTTGGCCGCTTCTGCCTCTTTTATTGATTTGGTTGGGTATACTCCGGCAACAATAATCGATTCGTAAAGCGCTTTGACACCGGCCAGGGTCTCCTCACAATCCCCGGAAACAACCTTGACAATCTTGGTCAGGGTGTGCTCTTTATCGCCTGGATTTATCCGCTCCGGGGAGTAGCCGACAAAGAAATCTTTTTTCCAGACCATGCCGGAAACTTTTTCGAGGATCGGCACACATATCTCTTCGGTAACTCCAGGATAAACGGTGGACTCAAAAATAACCACCGCGCCTTTTTTCATCTGCTTTCCTGCCGTTTGAGCCGCCCCAACCATTGGAGACAGATCTGGTTGCCTGGCCTGATCGATTGGAGTTGGCACCGCAACAATAATAAAATCCGCCTGCGCAATGTCCTTTGGGTCGTTGGTAAACTGAGTAAGTTTAGATTCGGCAAAACCTTCTGAATCGACCTCTTCATTGGGATCTATTCCCTTTCGATAGGCCTCAATACTTTCTTTTTTCAGGTCGTAACCAATCGTTTTAATCTGCTTACCAAAGGCAATTGCCAGCGGCAGCCCTACGTACCCTAACCCAACAACCGCAACACATGATTTTGAAATATCCATAAATAGTTTTCCTCTTACTCGACAGTTACACTTTTGGCTAAATTTCTGGGCTGATCAACATCACAGCCACGCAGATTTGCAATTTCATATGACAACAGCTGCAAAGGAATGACGTAGAGAATCGGGTTTAGATCCTCATGAATCTCTGGAAGGTAAATCACCTGCTCCGCAATGCGGGCCAGATTCTGATCCCCTTCAGTGCCGATCAGAATCATTCGGCCATTGCGGGCCTTAACCTCCTCAACATTAGAGATAACTTTCTGGTAAACCGAATCTTTAGGGGCTAAGGCCAATACCGGCATATCTTTATCAATTAAAGCAATGGGGCCATGTTTTAATTCACCGGCGGCATAGCCCTCTGCGTGAATATAGGAAATTTCTTTAAGCTTTAATGCGCCCTCCAAAGCGATCGGGAAATTTGCGCCCCTGCCTAGATAGAGAAAATCACGGCTTTTGACAAAGGCTTCGGCAATTTGCTCAACATCGTTTTGAATTCGGCCAATTTCCCTTTCTAAAATTATGGGAATATCCAGCATGACACCGCACAGGGCCCGGCTTTCATCTTCCGTGATGGTTTTTTTGGCTTGGGCAAGATAAAGCGTTAACAGGAAGAGAGCGACCAACTGACAGGTAAAGGCCTTAGTGGACGCCACTCCAATTTCCGGTCCGGCATGGGTATAGATAATCCCATCCGCCTCACGGGTCACTGTACTGCCGACCACATTGCAGATAGCAACAATTTTGGCCCCTAATGTCCTAGCCAGCCGCATACCTGCCAGGGTGTCAGCGGTTTCACCCGATTGCGAGATCGGCACAACCAATACGTTCTCGTCAAGGATAAGGCTTCGATAGCGAAACTCAGAGGCGATATCGACATCAACAGGGATTCGCGCCCATTTTTCAATCCAGTATTTAGCCACCAAAGCAGCGTGCCAGGAGGTGCCACAAGCAACAAGGGAGATTCTGGAAATCTTGGCAAGCTGCTCGATGCTTAAATTGATTTCGGGCAGGTTCACCTCTCCGGTTTCAGGGTCAAAACGCCCCCGAAAGGTGTTCAATATTGCCTGGGGCTGCTCAAAAATCTCTTTCAGCATAAAATGCTTAAACCCAGCCTTTTCGGCCATGCCGGCATTCCAGTCAATAGTGTTAACCGCTTTTTCAACAGGCTCACCGCTTTTAATATTCAAGACCTGCCAGCTATCTTTTTGCAGAACTGCCAACTCCCCATCATCTAAGAAAACAACATCCTTCGTATAGGGCAACAAGGCCGGGATATCAGAGGCCATAAAAGAGCCCCCCCCCTCTTTAACACCTAAAACCAAAGGGCTTTGATTCCTAACCGCTACAATTCTATCCGGTTGACCAGCCCACAGAACACCAAGGGCGTACGATCCCTCAACCAGAGCAACCGCCTTGCGAATTGCAGCCACAAGATCATCCTCAAGATATTCTTCGATGAGATGTGCCATAACCTCAGTATCTGTTTCGGAGGTAAAGGTATGCCCCTTGGCCTGAAGCTCCTCACGCAGTGAGCGATAATTTTCAATTATTCCATTATGCACCACCACGACATTGCCGGTACAATCGCTATGAGGATGCGCATTGGCTTCTGATGGGGCACCATGAGTGGCCCAACGGGTATGACCTAATCCAATGTGGCTGGCAACCTCAATGGCATCCATCTTCTCCTCAAGATTGATGAGTTTGCCCTGACTCCGGTGTTTTACCAGCGTATCGCCTTCAAGATATACGAGGCCGGCAGAGTCGTAGCCCCTGTACTCGAGGCGTTTGAGGCCTTCTATAATAATTGGTACTACCTTTCGATTCCCGACGTAGCCGACGATACCGCACATAGTTCTATCCTTTGTTAATTTGTTAACTGGTTGATTGGTTAATTAGTTTATTGGTTGACTTGTTGACTTGTTAACTGGTGAGTTTACTATTCAACTATTTAACCAGTCAACCAGTCAACCAGTCAACCAGTCAACCAATCGACCAGTCAACCAGACGCCTATTGTGGTAAAAACTTTTCCAAAACAGGCATTAAGGAGCCCATGAATTGCTGCTGTTTCTTACTATACTCGTCAACATTATTCCCTGGCCCTGTAATACGAACCAAAGCCCCATCCGATCGCTTCAAAGCAATCGAATCAAGCACCATATACGCCCGGTCAGCATATTCACTGGCAAGCACCCGCCCCCTGCCTTGATACCAGTAGTAGGCCAACTGTTTATCAACACCTTTTTGCAATACCATACGGTTCACCTTGAAGCGGTGCCCTTGAGGATCTTGAAACTCAACGGTTCCTACTTCTGATGGTTCCCAACCACTTCCGGGCATGCAATGTTTGGGCGAGTGGATAATTGAACCCTCTGTCTGATCACGGTAAAAGCCGACATAAAGCCCTAAAACGTAACCATCAGGATCTTTATACGACCACATGATGTACTCATCCATGCCAGCACTCTCAACAACAGCTTCGCTAAACTGTTGCGATCCGGCAAAGGTAAAATTGCCAATTACTTTCGGGAACTCAGAAAATGGTGTCGGCATCTCCTGAGGTACAATCGTGCCCAGACCTTTAAACCACCAGATAGAAGCGACCAGAATCAGGCATAAAACAATGGAGCCCTTAAAGTTTTTCACTTCGCCCCCCTTTCAAAAGAGCCGAACCAGCCAGCAACATCGCAAAGGCCAACACAAAAACCAACCATCCCGTTGTGTCATGCAGGCTTCCTTCCGCCCAGGCTGGGTCGTATTTGGTTAATATTCCCGTTGCAGTAACGCGCACAGCATTACTGAAAACCGCAACCGGCGTGGCAAGCAACAAAACAATAACTCTTTTCCAGGTTTGTTTGTGCTGAAAATAGCCGAGCAGAAAGGCGAGAGTAAAAAGTGTCATCAACGACCGAATACCGCTGCAGGCATCAACCACTTCCATGGTAGTATGTGAAAGCGCAATAACATTACCTTCCAAAAAAACTGGCATACCTGTGAGGGCAATAAGGAAGGCTGCTATCTTTGATGCAATCAACTTTAAAGGAAATGCCACCGAGTTATAAAGAACATACGGCAATGGAACAGCGAAAAAAAGTACCGCCACTGGAAATCGAAGGATTTTTGCAACCTCTTTGCCTTCCAGAAAGAGAATCATTCCGTACAACAAAACCAGAAAGGAGAGCCGTTTAGTGAAAAATTCTGCCCCGACATACCCAGCCGCATAAAGCAAAACCGCTAAACAAACGACAACCAGGCCTGGCCAATATGTCTGCTGTTTTGCTCGTTGCAACTGAGCTTGTTTCTCCCTGACAATATACATGGCAATAAACGGTATAAGCAGGCCGTGCGAGTAATTCGGATCGTCCCATAGATTTTGACCCCAGGCAGTCAGCACATCCCAGTAAAAAAAGACTGCAAGCCCCACAATAACTATCCACTGAATTAACCTCGACAATATCATCATAGCGTATTCACCCCTTTAGAACAAAATCATCGAGCTCCCTTCTGGAAGAGCACTGTTTTGATTGTTTGAAAAAGAATCCAAAGATCCAAGGAAAAGCTGAGATTTTTCAAGTAATACAGATCATACTCAAGTTTACGAAGAGCATCCTCTTCCGAGGCTCCATAAGGATAGCAAATTTGCGCCCATCCGGTAACGCCCGGCTTAATGTTGTGACGGAGGGAATAAAATGGAATTTTGTCATTGAGTTGTTTCACAAAAACAGGTCTCTCAGGTCGAGGTCCGACAAAACTCATCTCCCCCATTAAAACATTCCACAACTGAGGAAGCTCATCAATGCGGACCTTGCGAATAAACCCGCCAAACCTGGTAACACGGGTGTCGTTTTTCATGGCCCAAACGGCGCCATCTTTTTCAGCATCCTGCTTCATGGACCGAAATTTAAAAACATCAAACCTTCTGTTTCGCAGACCTACTCGTTCCTGTTTATAAAAAACTGGCCCTGGCGACTCCAACTTAACAATGCAAGCGCTGATCAACATTATCGGCGAAGCGAACACCAAGCCCACCAGGGCAAGAGCAATATCACCAACTCGCTTCAACACATTATTTATTCTGCCTATGGTAAAGCCCGTCGAAAAAATAATCCAATCTGGATTGACTTTTTCCACCATCAACTTGCCGGTCATATCTTCGTAGAAGCCGGTACCCGCCGTAATTTCAATACCATCTAATTTACACTGCACCAGCTGGCCAACCGGCATTGTTCCCCGTCTATCCTCAAGCGCCACAATTAAGCGTTCAGCCTCATACTTGCGGCAGAGGTCTCCGAGGTTATTTTCGCTGGTTTCATAAAAGGGTACTTTCCCAACATCAAACCCCGGTTTTTGTGACCCCACAAATGCGGCAATTTCGTAGCCAGAATCAAGCTTTCCGGTTACTTCTTGAGCGATACTGCCAGCGAACTCACCCGTCCCAAGAATAATAATTCTTTCAGAGAAAACTCGTTTGCCCACCGCAAAAATATAAAAAAATCGCCACCCGGCGAGAAAAGAACAAACAAGAAGATACCCCACTCCAAATACCGATGTCGGGATCACAAATACAGGGAACAGGTAGTATAAACCGGCAAGGGCAATGCACCCGAAACCAAAGGCCTGAGTCATGCGTGTTGCTGTTTCAGAAAAAGACGAGTAGACATTAAGGTCATAGAGATCAAAAAAGTACAGGCTCAACTGAAAAATAACAGTAACCATTGCGCTGCGCCAGACAGTTACGGCAGCAACAACCTCTTGCCCTTCACTCGCCAGAAAGATTCTGTTGATGATGTATATGGCTGTGAAAATTAGTAGCCCTTCACCGAAAAAGAACACTATACGGCGAAGGGGATAATATTTCCCCGAAAAATAAGGCATATTTAATTACTTGTAACTGTACTGGGCGTATTCATTATAGCCAGAAAGCTGCGTGCTGAAAAAGTTTGTCTGGTAACCATTAAAAACCACTCCAATAAGTTTTTCTCTGCCAATAGAATCAACAAGCTGTTTCACCTGTTCCTTCCCCCCTCCTCCCCAACGGACAACAACGACAACGGCATCTGCATGCCTTGCCAGAACAAAAACTTCATTGGCTAGCATTGCTGGAGGCGTATCGATAATAATAAATCTGTCATCATATCTGTTTTCCAACTGGGCAAACATTTGTCCCACTCTTGTTGTTCCCAATACTTCAGCAGGATTTGGCGGTGGAGTGCCCCCCGGAATAATTGATAATTTTTCCATACCAGTTTTCATGATGAGGTCGCCAAGATCTTCGTCATCGCGGAGATAATTCACAAGTCCTCTACCGTCTTGTGAAGCAACACCAAACCAAGCAGCCAAGTTGGGCCTGCGCAAATCGCAATCAACCAGTAAGGCGTGGTGCTCTAGGCCTTGTGCTATTGCTATTCCCAGATTAGCGCAAGTAAAACTTTTCCCTGCTCCAGGAAGCGCACTTGTGACTAATATTTTCTTAAAGGGCTCTGCCGTACCAGGGTGAAGGATACGCGTTCTAAGTTTTCGAATATTTTCAGAAAACACTGATCCAGGTTCAGAAAAGGTCAATAGTTTTTCATCCCACTGCCCACTGGGAACGGTCTTTGTTTGAGGGGCAACACTCTTCGGAGTAGAGTGTAATTGCTGTTCAACTTTATTTGAAGGCTGGACCGAAGAAGAGGCTTCAAATTCTTCTTCGGTTTTGTTTTGCAGGCTCGTTTCAGCGGCACTGTCAATCTCCGGGGATACACCCTTAAATTTGTTTAATGCTTTAAAGACTTTTCCCAAATTAACACCTCGTTATAATATTTTTTTAGCACCAAAGAAATTCTTCACAAAACAGGACAAAACGCTTCAAAAAAGACTTGGATGCAAAAAACTTTCTATCGATTATTCACTACAAATAAATATAGTATCACACCGGCAAGAATGATAGCAATTCCTAACCCAAAATTAACTGCTACAAACCATTTTGATAAGCGGCGTTTCTCTGCGGGTTCAGGGGAGTGCGGCAACTCAACCACTTTACCGGAAATCTGCATCTCATTGATACATGCAGTTATAATTGTTTGGTCGACCACTGATTTTTCTTCAGCAAAACCTGAAAGCAATGCCTGATCACATATCACATTAATCAAACGCGGAATCCCTTTACTCAAAGCATGGATGGTTTCAACTGCACTAGGATCAAATAAATTACCCCGCTGGCAACCAGCTTTCATCAATCTAAAATTAATATACTGCTGCGTCTCTTCCTTTGAAAAAGGTTCCAGGTGAAAACGGATACCGATCCGCTGACGCAAGGGCAACATCCTGTCACTCGCCAATCGTTCATTAAGCTCGGGCTGTCCAACGAGAAAAATGCTCATCAAACCAAATTCTTGATGTTCCTGATTAGAAAGAAGTCTGATCTCCTCCAACAGGTCTTCCGGCAGGGCGTGTGCCTCGTCAATGATTAACAGAACCCTCTCTTTTTTTTCACGACACAACCTCAAGAAATCTGCATATTGCAGCATAAATTTCGCTTTATTAAAGTCGTATTCCGGCAACCCATATTTAGCTGCCAGGAAATAATAGAATTCATTAATTGAAAGAGTTGGATTTGAGAGGAGACAAAGATGAACTTTTGAATCTATCGATTGAGAGAGTACCTGCAGGAGTGTTGTTTTGCCGGTCCCAACACCCCCCGTAAGCAGCAAAAAACCTTTACGATCAATCACCCCATAGCGTAAGACAGCCAGAGCTTCCTGGTGGGAATCACTCATAAATACCGTGTCGGGATCGGGGATTAGATCGAACGGCTTGGAGCGAAGTCCATAATATTTTTCGTACATAATTTGATCTTGAAATTAGACGGCTAGGGTCTAAATAATAATTCGCCCGGACTTATACAAAAATGCCATTCCACCTAAAATGCAAACCACAACAACAGAAAAGGCCAGCACCCAGCCGAGCGTTTTAAATCTATTAGCCCTCTTCTCCTTCTCTGTAAATACGTGCGGCAAAGCGCAAAGCACCGGAACACCAAGAAAACTCTCGAGCTCAACTGGACTTCTAAACGAAGAATCCTTCATTTCAAGCAAAAACGCCAAGGCGCCTCCAAGGCCCAGCCCTAGGGCAACTGACAAAGCCATAATCTTTTTAAAATCAGGCTTGGCCGGCTTCTCGGGAAAATAGGCCGAATCAACAATCTTAAACTGGCTGCCCTTCTGTCGGCGTTCAAGACTTTCAGCTGAGGCTGCTTCTAAATTTCTGACAACCAATCTCTGATAGTGGTCATACAACTGTTTATAGTCTCGAGTAAGAGCGGTCCATTCCGCCTCTCGGGCAGGTGTCATTTCTATCCACTTCTTATACTGTTCGATCTGCTTTTGCAGCTCCTCGCTCTCTTCACCAAGCCGCGTTCTCGCATAGTTGATCTGTTTCATCTGCAGGTTTAACTCTTGCAACTGTGTATCCAGACTAGAAAAGTCTTCTGCAACTACAGTCGGACTTCCCTCATTTTCTGCTTGGCTAGATACAGCCTCATCATCTTTTCCTAACGAAGCGACAAGTTTTTTTTGCTCTTCTTCAAGCTGCTCCTGTTTCTTCTTTAACCGCCGAACCTCAGGATGTTTGTCCGTGTATCTCAAAAGCAGATTTTCCAAAGCCGTATTTACAGCCGTCAGCTCTTCAAGTGACTGTGCCAAGACGGGGTTTCTTTCTACCTGCCCACTACTGATCCCACTTTTCATAGCCGCAGAGTCTGTCAAGCGGGCCTGAACAGCCGCTGATGCCAGCGCCTCTTTTCTGCGTGAAATCTGTTCCTGAATCAAGACCTTTGTTCGTTCCAAATCCTGCGAGCTATCGCGATTTTTTTGCGATTGTTCCTGCAGGGAAGTCAAGCGGGCCATGTTCGCTTCAAATTGCTGCGGCATCTCATTATAAAATTTGAGCTTATAGTCACGCATCGCCGCTTCTTTTTTATCAAGATCATTCTTGGAAAGGTTCAGCTCGTCCTGTACATAAGCGGACGTTTCGGTTGCTTTTTCTTCTCGATAACGAAGGTTCTCCTCAATGAAGCGTGCGGCAATAGCATTTGCCACCTGCATTACTTTCTTGGGCTCAGCCCCGGTAAATGTAACCTTGAAAACATCTCCACGTTCCGGTTTGATAATTATATGCTTGCGCATCGCATCGACCACATCTTCCATCGGCAGTTTTTCCCGCATTTTTTCAAACAGAGAAAACTGCTTAATCAAAGACTCCAAACTTGTACGGCTAGTCACCTGTTGAGTAAGGGTGGCAACCATTTCACGAGTCTGGGTCTGTACGTCTGGAGTCATATTACTGCCGGGGTTTATTCGAGCCCTCTGATAAATCAACAACGCCGTTGACTCATAAACTTTTGCCGTTTTCAGATAAACGCCTAGTCCGGCAATAATTGCCAACAAAAGAAAGGCCATAATCATGATCTTCCGGCGGTAGACCATGTCCAAATATTTCTGCAGTTGTTGCCGTTGTTGCTCTTCCATTATTGCTCCAAATACCGTACTCGAAAATTCATTTGCCTGATTAACAGATCATTACCAACGAAGTAGCTCTTTACTGGCTGACAGGTTAACGCTGACTCGATGCTCATCATAATCATCGACACTTGTGCCGGTTGAATCAAAAAGGTGATAATCATAATCGACAGAGACAACAAACCATTGCAAAAATGGGATGGACACCCCGGCACCAGCGTTAAAATCATCATAGGTGGTTTTTGAACTGTTTGTCCAGGAATTACGGCGTTCATAAGAAAAATCTAGCGATGTTGAAACATCCTGCGACCAATCGTATTGAAGAACACTTCCTATGCTCCAACTATTACTCAATTTCCCCCAGCTTCCTGTCGAGCTGGTTTCGCCAAGATCCGCTCCAATATTGGCGGAAATAGATCCCCGGGAGATTGCCCTTGAGAGCGAGGTTGTTAATGAAAAATCCCTCTCATCTGCTGCTATTCCACGCGCCAGATACGAAAAGCCAAGATCTCCGTTCAGGCTGGTGTTTTGGTCAATTTCATGGGAGATGCCAACAGAGGTGCTTTGCGTAGTCGAGTTGTCGGTATTACCGTCATAATCAATTGCAGCAAAAGTATACGCGCCATAGAGAGAAGTTGACGGTTGTGGGTTAAACTCAAGTCTCAGGTCAATATCATCCGACTTACTGTCATCCGAGGTATCATAACTTGTATAACCATAACCATAGCCAGCCTGTATTGCCCATTGCGGAGATATCTCATAGGAGATCGAAAGGTTTGGTGCGTGAGAAACACTATCAGCCTGTATGCCAGTCTTTTCATCATGGACATCAATCGAGTACCCCAAGGATAACGTGCTGTTTTTGGCAAATTCATAATCGCTTACTAGAGATAAGGAATTATCCCAGTAACGTTTTCGAGTTTGCCCATTACTGGCAGGGTCAAGAAGTCGATCAACCTGATTCTTCACAGACTGGGTCGCGGCTTGATATCTAGTATCAATTTCGGCAAGAATCTGGGTCGTCTGGGAACCATCCCAGCTTGTCATTTCAGGAAAGAGTAAGCGAACGATCTCGGCCTGGGTGGCATCATCTGCCCTGAGAAATTGCTGCCCCAGGCTCAAGCTCGTATTTGCTTCAAAAACCGGAGCTTCATGGTAATTATACGAATCTGAAACACTTAGTTTCCACTGCCCGGAAAGTGCTTTATCCCCCGCAAAAGATACCCCCCCATATTCAAGCTCATTTTCATCTCGGCGATGGTTGTAGGAAAATGTCGGCGCATAGGTCACCGACATATTGTCACTCTGTCCAACAGATACAACCGTCAGAACTGGAGACAGTTGTGTATTCCACTCATCAACGTGGCCAGACTTGGTATTAAAAACATTGGAACGATAATCATTCTCTAAGCCAACACTTCCCTCAAGACTGTTCTGCCGGGCGGAAATGACCCCTGGGAGGCTTAGACCACATATTAGTATAAATATACAAAAATTAACTTTTTTCATTTATTTTCCTCTTTTCCAATCATTGTTATGGGACAATGATTGTATCTCCCGGCTGTAAGATAATGTTTTGTGCCAAATTTTCACCTTTCACAAGTGAATCATAGTTGAACTTGACAATTGTGTCCTTATCATCAGTTCTTCTAATTATTATAATTTCGTCTTTTTTGGCCCATTCCATAAACCCTCCACTTCGCGCAATTGCCTGAAGCAGGGTAATTGGGTAATCAATAGGAAACTCTCCGGGCTGCTTAATTTGGCCAAGTATATAATAGCGCCAGCTTTTACTCTGCAACAACATAACAGACACAGCCGGCTCAGCGACTACTTGACTGAGCAGACCTTCCAACTCGCCGCGAAACACTTTAATTGTTTTGCCTGCCGCAAAAACATCCCCAACCAGCGGTAAAGAAATCCGGCCATCAATTCGAACAAACGTGGAATGCGAAAGCTCCGGTTCCTTCCAGACCATAATCTGCAACTGATCCCCAAGACCAATTACATACTCACCAAACTCCACCGGTTGTTTGTTTTGGTTAACCTCTTGCTCTGAAGCCAAAACCTCATTGTGTATCTGCATAAAGCACAATACAAAAAACACAACAAGCAACTGCCTATAATTGAACACTGTCCACATACCCACCCCCCGTAGCATTACCATCTTGAACTTGCCTGAAAACCGTCATCAAGCTCCCCCTTATTTCCAAAGAGGCTTGATTAGGCTATGAATATTTGTCTTTATATGCGATTATATTACAGATAATTACACACGAACTCAACAAGGATATTTCTAACATAATCTACCAAACAACCGTAACTCGACGAAAAACATCTACCATTCCATGCCTTACTTCTCTAAAAAAAGTATCTTTATACTTCTGATAACCACCCTGATGCCAGTACTCTTCGTACTTAAAACATTCGTGCCCGCCTCAGGATATCCAACCTCAGCCAACCCTGAAAATTCAGGATCCCATAACATCGTTGTCATCGCCCCTACCGCCCAATTACTGCTGATCGAAACACACGATGACAGCAAAAACCCCATAGCAGACAACCCCTCTTTCCCCAAAAACAGCATTCCTTTTTCAATGCCTTTGTTTAATGCCCTCCAAAACCCAACCATCCCCAAGGACAGCATTGAGAATACTTTATATGCCAACATTAAACTAAAAAAAATACTCGATGACTATATTCTCGTACAAAAGAAGGCCCAAGACATTCTAAAAGAAATCAGCACAGCAGATACGACACCCGCAATGTTAGCCAATACGCAAATAAATGAGCTCCCACAAATCTTGACCTCATCGCTTATGGAGTTCAGAGATCTCGTGAAATATATAAGTAAGGAGCTAAAAACAGCAGATGAAATAGCCAATAAATCACCTGTTGCTACTGGCTCAATACCCGTAGGGTCGGGAAAACAGTTAGCGTCTGCTGATTTTAGTAACCCCAGCTTCAAAAATCCCTATTTCAGGGATGCTCTTCCGCTTATCCCCACCGAGACAAACAACAACAACAAAATAGAACGCCGCGCGAACTCATCTCTTTTTTATGATGACATAGAACTTCCCTGGATCATTAAGGCGCCACTGCGGGCCCTAAGCTATATGATGGCACACGCACTTGAGAGTGCGATTTTTGGTATTGGTGTCATAGTCGTCATCAGTATTTTTTCAAGTTTACGATCGTCAAAACAGTAATCGCTATGTTATCAAAATATCACATTCAAAAACAGTTACAATTTCAACCAGGCATGGTACTGCTTTTATGGAAACATCTGCTTTTGATTTCTCTGGCATGCACTATCATTTCATGCTCACCGCCCCCCAAAAAACTTGCTCAAGAACTTCATCAAGATGCACGCCGTTACTATGACGAGGGCAATTATATTGAAGCAACTGCCCAGTGGCAAAAACTGTTGGCACTTGCGCCGGAGTTTCATTCTGAAGAGATGTATATTAACCAGGCTGAAGCGTTTCAGAAGCTATGTCAAATTTCCAAAACTCAGTCCATACTACAGAAAGCGGTAGCTCTTTACCCAAAATCTACAGCAATAAAGCTGGCCATGGCCAAGCAAGACACACTTACCTATAACCTTAAAATGGCCGAGTCTACCCTCGATAGCCTCGCCCCCTTATCCACGGTAGAGAGGTTACTTGCCTATGGCGATTTATACATTGTTGAGAAAAACTTTACCCAGGCAGAACAATCATATCGGGCAGCATTAAAGAAGAGTACAGATAAGGAAAAAGACCATATCCTTTGCCGTTTAGCTATAAGCCTGCTTAGCCTCAAAAAAGACCGGGAAGCAGAGTTACTGCTCAAAGAAGTTTCCGACACCTCCCTAAGAAAACCTGAAATCCTTTTTCAGGTTGCGCTATTTTATCGAATACAGGGGAATATTTCTGAAGCAGAAGCCAACCTACAAAAAGCGATTGAAGCTGACCCAAACAATCTATTATTGAAAAAAAATCTTGCTGAACTATTTTTCTTTAATGAGAACTACCGCTCAGCCCTTGCTGTCCTGGAAAACGCTCACTCTCAGCAACCACAAAACCCTATTTTCAGTAAATTCTTAATTGAGGTGCATTTGCGCCTTGCACAATTTGACGAATCATTACAGCTTTTTAAAACACTCGAAGATGCCGGTGCAATTGACGTTGAAACCTATCTGCTTAAAGGTAAATATTATCTCCTTAATAAGGAACCTGACTTTGCCGTTTCCATGTTTTCCGAAGCTGTTAAAAAGGAGCCGAAATTCCCACTTTCTCACTATCTTTTATCCGTCGCCTATCTTGCCGGAGGGCATCAAAGTTTAGCCCGCCAAAATGCCACAAAAGCCTTAAGTCTTGACCCTAATTTTACCGACGCGGAACTCTTACTGGCCAATATTTTTTTCCTGAATGAGGAGTTTGCAACCAGCCTCCAATATCTTGAGCGAGTCAAAGAAAAAGAGCCTGAGAACTACCGTTCCTATCTGCTTGCGGGACAGCTTCACCTTTTACAGGGGTCACTCGACCAGGCCAGAGAGGATTTCGAAAATGCTGGCGAGCTTAATAGTCAAAACCTTAGTCCCAGTTATTATTCAATTCAAATTTCAGAACACACAGACATTAACAGTGCCGCCGAGAAGTACAGAGCGCTCCTTGACCAAGGAATAGAAGACCAAATTTTATTAGGCAAATACCTTAACACCCTTAAGCAAATAGGCGGGTATCAAAAAGTACAGGAGTATATCGATTTTATTACAAGTCGACCACAGATATCACCTGTATCGTATTTAGAACTGGGCAAGTTCTTTTTCTTAGAAAGAAAATTTGAGCAGGCAGAAAATCACCTGCAAAAAACGCTAGAGATTAATCCCGAAAACTACTCCGCCTACTTTTATCTGGCTGAACTCTATGAAAAACAAAATCAATGGCAGAAGGCGATCATAAACTACCAAAAAACATTACAACTTCAGCCAACCTTTGAGGCGGCTGCGCTAAAACTCGCAGAACTCCAACTAAAACAACTTTCCGTTGACAGCGCCACTCAAACTTTACAAGAAAGCCTTGCACAAAACCCGACATCGCCTCATATTAGCAATAACTTAGCATGTCTTTACCTTGACAATGGAATAAACACCGACGATGCGTTCATACTCGCGCAAAAAGCCTATGACCTTGCCCCTGATGATCCTGCCATTGCTGATACTCTTGGTTGGGCATACTTAAAAAAACAAAATTTTACTCGAGCAAAATGGCTGTTCGAAGAAGCTTTAAGCCAAAGTCCCAACAATCCAATTATTCTTTTTCACTTAGCTAAAACCTATGAAGCAACACTAAATGTTCCGGCCGCTCAAAAATATGCCAGTCAAGCAGTTGCAAATGGGCTTGAACCAGGTAAACTGATTGAAGCTCAAGCCATCATTGACAAACAAAACAATTAATTTTCAAACAACCGGAGAGTCTCTATGCCCCAGGCCTATAAAACTAAACAAACCTTAGCCGCCGTTATCATGTTATTTTCCATGCTGAGTTTCATTTCTGGCTGTAAAAACAGTGATGACAAGAAACTCAGCCATTTCACTCAAGGGATGGAGTATCTTAAACAAGATAACTCCAGTGCAGCAATAATTGAGTTTAAAAATGCTATTCAGCTTGATCCGAAGTATGCGGATGCCCGCTACCAATTAGGGCTTTTGCACTTAAAGAATCAAGAACCTCGTAATGCACTAAACGAGTTGAGTCGCGCCTCAAACCTCGACACCACTAATCTTGATGCAGCACTTAAGGCGGCAGAGCTTCTATTTCTCGGCAAGCAAAAAGAGGAAAGTCGGAAATACGTTGATACAATTCTAACGCAGGATCAAAATCACGCCGAAGCCCTTGCCCTAAAGGCCAATCTTGATTTGATGGACGACAACATTGACGGAGCCCAGGAGGCGATTGACAAAGCCATCCAGGCAAACCCCGCCTTAGCCAGGCTCTACTTAACCCAGGCTAAAGTTAAATCGATCAAAAAAGACAATGAAGCAGCGGAACAATCTCTTAAAAAGGCAATTGAACTCGAACCCGAGGAGATCTCTTTCCAGCAGGCCTTAGCCAGCTTCTATCAGTCCCAACAGCTCCCAGACAAAGCCGAGCAGCAGCTTATTACTATAAAGAGTAATTTCTCAGACTCCACCCAACCCTACTTTTCGCTTGCCGCTTTCTATCTGGGCCAAAACAATCCTGATAAAGCCGAAGGTGTCATTAAAGAAGGGCTGATTAAGACTCCAGACAGCCCGGACTTTTATCTTTTACTTGGTGATATTTATACACAGCAGAATAGATTTGCGGAAGCTGAGAGTTCTTTTAAAAAGGCCATTGAAAAAACTGACCGGCCCCAGGATGTAAAAGCAGTCCTTGCCGACTTTTATTTTGAACAGCACAAATATGACCTGGCCCAGGAAGAGGTCGATGCCATTTTGGCTGATGGCCCTAAACATGGCAGGGGGAATCTGGTAAAAGCCAAACTTCTCATCAAGGATGGCAGTAACCAGGAGGCTCTTACCATACTGGAAACACTGATCACAAACCAGCCCAATTGGAGTGAGGCCCATTACCAGAAAGCCCTCGCCCTGATGGGACAAAATGAGGCTGAGCTTTCCCAGGCTTCAGCCACCGAGGCTGTGCGCTTAGATAACAACAATGCCAACGCCCATACCCTGCTGGGTCAGCATTACCTGATGGTCAATGACTTCGACAATGCTGCCAAGGAGGCAGCCATTGCCTTACGGCTCAAACCCAGCAATTACAGAGCGGCCATCATTCTCGGCAAAAGCATCTTACATAATAAGGAATACGAGAAGGCACTCAAGATCTTTTCTGAAATGGCCAGCATGCTCCCAGACAACACCGAAGTTCTCCACAATAAGGCCCTAGCCAGTCTGGCCCTGAAAAAGACCAAAGAGGCCCAGCAGGATCTGGAAAAAATCTTAACCCTTGAACCAGACAACACACCAGCACTGATCACGCTGGTCAATATCTATCAAAGCAAAAACGATGGCGCCGCAGCCCTCGCTACAGCCCAAAAATATGTTCAAAAATCTCCTGATACTGCTGGCCACAGCATGCTCTTAGGGAATCTGCTTGCTGACAACCAGCAATTTAACGAGGCAGTTGAGGCCTTCAGAAAAGTGCAAAAGCTCTCGCCTAAAAGTCCACAGCCTTTTATGCAAATTGCCCGAATTCTTAATTCAACAGGTAAAAGAGATGAGGCGATACAGGAATACGAAACACTCACAGAGCTCGTGCCAAATTACGTGCCGGCAATTTTAGCAATTGGCGCCTTGCGTGACCGGGCCGGCGAAACAGCACTCGCCAAGGAAGCCTACCGGAAAGTTCTTGAAATAGTTCCAAATTCCGCAGCAGCGGCCAACAATCTGGCCTGGCTTTTAACTCAAGAAGAAAACGCTGACTTGGGTGAAGCCCTGCGCCTGTCGATGATCGCTAAAGGTGCCTTCCCTGAAGATCCTCATATCAGCGATACGCTTGGCTGGGTTCATTTAAAAAGAGAGTCGTACTCTCTTGCCGCAACCCAATTTCGCCAGGCCATTGAAGCCAAACCAGAGTTAGGCACCTTCAAATATCATCTTGCTCTGGCCCTAAAGGGTGACGGCAAGGTTGACGAGGCAAGAAAAGCGGTTACAGAGGCCATCACAACACCTGATTTCCCAGAACTTGAACAGGCCAAACAGTTACTAAATTCTCTTCAGTAGCATGACTGCAACTTATATAATTGGCGATATTCACGGCTGCAACGATGTCCTTTTGCGACTCCTCGACAAAATTGGGCCGATCCCGGCTGATGCCCGAATTGTATTTCTTGGTGACTATATCGATCGCGGCCCTCAATCACGAGAGGTTGTTGATACCGTCCTCAACATTCGAGCTGAATATCCGCACACCATCACCCTGATGGGAAATCATGAACGAATGTTGCTGGATTACATTGCTGCTGTTAAGCAAAAGGCCTTTTTGCATTTTGGTGGCCTGCAAACATTAGAGAGCTATGGGTTAACTCCTGAGGATGATGCAAGTGAAAAACTTCCCAGAG
The DNA here is from genome assembly GCA_015231515.1 of Desulfobulbaceae bacterium. Taxonomy (NCBI): domain Bacteria; kingdom Pseudomonadati; phylum Thermodesulfobacteriota; class Desulfobulbia; order Desulfobulbales; family Desulfobulbaceae; species Desulfobulbaceae bacterium. Next base: position 31,585 of record JADGBM010000011.1, on the reverse strand, counting down.
AGCATCTCCGTTTTTTTAACGAACTGCTGCTCTACTGGGAGGATGACAAGCAGATTTACGCTCACGCAGGAATCGAGCCCGGGGTGCCAATGGCCCTTCAGTCAGAAGAGTGGCTTCTCTGGTCACGAGACAGCACAGACAGCATGACGCCAAACAGTGAAGAAAAAACAGTTGTTTATGGCCACTCGGCCTTCAAAAAACCAAAGGTTGGCCCAGGAAAGATAGGCATCGATACCGGTGCCGTATATGGTGGCCACCTCACATGCCTTGTGCTTCCAGAGCTTGAATTTATTCAGGTAAAAGGAGAGAAGTTTTGGCCGGTGGGTTAGTTGGGTTAGTTGGGTTTGTTGAGTTGGTTGGGTCTATCGTTGCCATTACCAGTTAACCAATTAACCAATCAACCAGTTAACCAATTAACTAATCCACCAATCACCAAGTCAACCAGTGCCCTAAATCTTCAGCATCCTGTCCAGTGCTAATTTAGCAAGCTCAGCTGTCTTGCTATCGACTGTAGTTTGATTCACCACGCGCCCTTCAGCAAGATTATCCAAGGTCCATAACAGGTGTGCAGGATCAATCCGATACATTGTCGAGCATAAGCACTCGACCGGTGACACCGATCGAATATTTTTATCCGGGTATTGTTTGGCGAGGCGCTTTACCAGATTGACTTCTGTACCAACCGCCCAGCTTGATCCCGCCGGCGAATTAGCAACAGCCGATATGATCATCTCAGTTGAGCCATATTGGTCTGCAGCCTCAACAACCTCTCGGCGACATTCAGGATGAACGATGACGCGCACATCCTGGTCATCCTTTCTCAATTGTTCTATCTGCGCGACAGAAAACTGCATATGAACGGTACAGTAGCCATCCCAGAGAATTATCTTTGCTTTTCTGATCGCCTCTTCTGAGTTGCCACCAAGTTTTTCACCGCGAACCCAGAGCACAACCTCATCTGCTGGAATCCCTAACGCATGGGCCGAGTTTCTGCCAAGATGTTCATCCGGGAAAAAGAAAACCTTTTCCCCACGCTTTAAGGCCCAGGCTAATACACGTTCGGCATTGGACGATGTGCAGACAGAGCCTCCCTTTTCACCCACAAAGGCCTTTAAACTTGCTGAAGAATTGACATAGGTTATCGGAATAATTGCATGACTGTCGGTGTGGGTAGCCAACTCCTGCCAAGCCTCTTCAACGTCCTCACGTGAAGCCATGTCGGCCATTGAACAGCCAGCTGTCAAATCCGGCAGTACCACTATCTGCTCTTCGGATGTAAGTATATCTGCCGACTCAGCCATAAAATGCACCCCACAAAAGACAATATATTTTTTATCCTTTGCCTCTGCCGCATTTTTGGCAAGCTTCAAAGAGTCTCCAGTGCAATCAGCAAAATCAAATACCGTATCTTGCTGATAATGGTGACTTAAAATGAGCAGTTTATCGCCAAGCTCATTTTTCCTGGATGCAATTCGCTGCAGCAACACTGTTTCGTCTTGTTTAAGATACTCAGGCCCGATGTCAATTTGGTCTACTTTAGTCATAACCATCAACTTTATACTGTTTTCATTTAAAAAATAAAGCCCACAGAAAGTATCCTGTGGGCTCGCAAGGCGTAAAAACTACGCTATTTTAATTAAAAAGTACAGAAAAAATACTTATGGCATTCTATGCTGATCGTACCCAAGCAGCACAAGGGCCTTTATCTCCTTCGCCCTCGCCAAATTTAACATTATCTCCTTCCGACAAGCGATCCATCGTTACATCTTTTAATGAGTTTTCGTGAAAATAAACTTCTTTGCCGTCAGAAGTCGTTAAAAAACCATAAGACTCATAGGGAACCAGTTTTTTGATTACACCTTCTATTGATGCCCCGGCTACACTGTCTGGAACCTTGGTGGTCTGCCGACGCTTGCGCTGTAGCTCCTTTAACTGACCACCCAACGTGTCAAAAGCATCACCAAGCAAAACGCGGACAGTTTCACCCTTGCGCTTCACAACTACGGTATCATTCGGCACCGATGCAACTACCTGCAACTCGTACCCCCCTTCCTTGTGATGCTTTGTCGCTGTGATTGTTACACGTAAATTGTGCACAAGCCCAGGATGATGCCTGTCCAAACGCTCCTTTTCATCTTCGATTTTTTCCTGCCACGCGTTTCTGATACTTACATTACGGCCTTCTACCTGAAGCTCCATAGAAACCCTCCTACATGTTTTCAGCAATTATTCGCCTGAGAGGTGCAAACTAAACAGCTATAAAAAGCTATCTGATCTCCAGCCCTATCGCCCAGCCTCAATTGGCCAAGCACCAAACGAATAGCCCATAACCCCCGGAAATCCGAAGGGGAAACCCTGCGACATCCGCAGAGAAACTTCTTTAACTACACTCTATCACAAACTGTTTTTCAAAAGCTAGCGTAAAAGAATCTAAGCAACCATATCGAGTACGTCAACCTGTCGATGTAAAGAAATTGAAATCGCCTCTTTTGAAATTAAGCCACCTTCCAGCGCTCGACGCATCTCTTTCAAGGCTACTCGAATTTTTTCGTGATCATGGCAGGCCAAAAGCAAATCAGCACCTGCCACAAAAGACTGCAGGGTGGCCTTGGCGAAAGGCATAAACTGCTCGATTGCACCCATCTCAAGATCATCGGTAATAACGAGCCCCTGGTACCCAAGTTTCCCTCGTAAAAATCCGTGGACTATTTCGCGCGACAATGTGCCGGGAAGCCCTTCATCAAAATCAGAATAGACAGCATGGGAAGTCATGAAAGCGGCCACACCAGCCTCTTTTGCCCGCCTGAAAGGGACCAATTCAACCTCATTAAAACGACTCCGCGGCAGATCAACAACGGGCAGGTCTAAATGCGGATCGAGTTCTGCCATGCCTAAACCGGGGAAATGCTTTGCACAAGCCGCCACCCTTTCTCCCTGCATCGCCTTGATAACAACCACGCCAAGCTCAGCAACCCTTTCGGGATCGTTGCCGAGGCAGCGCCGTTCCATAAAAAGATCCTTTCCTCTGGGACAGACATCAAGCACCGGCGCCAAATTCATATTAACACCAAGCTCCCGCAACTCTCTGGCACAGGTAATCGCGTATTCACGAAGCTTATCTTCAGGAAAAACATCTTCAGCAAGAAGGCGCTGATCAGGGAAAACGGTAAACGGTGCAGCAAGCCTGGCAACCGAACCACCCTCCTGATCAATAGATATGAGTGGAGCCGGAAGGCCACTGTCAAGACAAGCCTTTTTTAAATCGGCGCAAAGCCGTTGGAGCTGCTTTTTATCTCCAACATTTCTCCGAAAAAGAATAAAATTGTGAATTTTATCCTGGTTGATCAGCTGTCGTGTTGAATCATCCAATTCCAGCCCCGGAACTCCAACCATAAAAACATGCCCTGGCTCATGATCATCAAAGATGTTCCGCAAATTAAATCTCCCTGGCAACTATTCGCCAACCTGATAGTGGATTGAATCTTTTCTGCCTGCCTGAGCAAAACCCTTCAAACGCAGCTGGCAAGCTTCACATCGCCCACAAGCCCGCCCCTGCACATCAGGATCATAACAACTGTGGGTCATGCTATAATCCACACCCAAGCTGAGCCCTTTAATGATAATCTCTTTTTTAGTCAGATGCATTAAAGGGGCATTAATCTTAAAATACCGATCCTCGCTAACCCCTGATTTAGTGGCTAACTTGGCAAGCTTTTCAAACTGCTGAAGGAATTCAGGCCGACAATCAGGGTAGCCGCTGTAATCCATCGCATTGACACCAATAAAAATATCCCAGGCGCCCACAACTTCAGCCCACGCCATTGCATAAGAGAGAAAGATTGTATTCCGCCCAGGGACGTAGGTAACCGGTATCTTACCCACTGCGCCAGCTGCCGTCGCAGAACCGATAGGATCCTTGGGGACATCTATAGCATCAGTCAGGGCAGAGCCACCTATTTTCCCTAAACCAATATCAAGAACCAGGTGCCTTGCTCCATTTTGCGCAGCAATAGCTGCGGCCTTTTCAAGCTCAATGGTTTGCCGCTGGCCATAGGAAAAGCTCAAGCAATAACAGGAATACCCTTGATCAAGGGCAATGGCGAGCACCGTTGTTGAGTCCAGACCACCACTCAAAAGGATCACAGCTTTTTTTTGTTCACTCATATTTTTTCCACTCAATAATGCATGTGATATGGCTGGCTATCGGTTAGAATAGGTCGTCAACGAGTAATTTTTGAAACGTCTTGTTTGTACTCATACTTACTACTATGCCTCAAAAAAAATCTTCCATCAAGCAAAAGCCCAAGAAAAAAGCCGTTGCCCTTCGCTATGACCGCGGCAAAGATTCGGCTCCCAAAATCGTTGGTAAAGGGCAAGGCCTTCTTGCCCAAAAGATACTTGATCTTGCTGCCGAGCATGGCATCCCTATTCATCCTGATGCTGACCTCATAGAGGTTTTATCCCTTTTAAACCTTAACGAGGAAATCCCTCCAGAAACCTACGTCATCGTTGCCGAAATCCTCGCTTTCGTCTACAGAACCAACCAGTCTTACAACCCCAAGGCTGGCTAGGAACTTATTACCGCCTTCCATATCCTTTAAATCGAACTTATCTGCTTAAACCCCTGCATTCAGACTTCTGTCCCTTGCCTTCTATCCCCTGTCCTCTGCCTTCTGAACATGGCATGCATGTTGCAGATTCCCTAGGCAAACCGCAAAAAGGAGAACAATCGTGTTTGTAAAAAATCGTCTTGGCCTCATTGAAGGCACTGAAACCATGCTCGCCCAGGAACACCGTATGAACCAGATCACTAACAACCTGGCAAACGTCGATACCGCTGGCTATAAGAAGGAAAATATTACCTTCTGGGAGATGATGTTCACTGCTGCCGACAACCGCCAAAGGGTTGGCAAGGCGCTGAAGCCCTTAATCACACATACTCAGGGCGGCATCAACACGACCGGCAACCCCCTGGACCTGGCGATTAACGGGCAAGGGTTCTTTCAAATTCAAACAGCCGATGGCGTTCGCTATACACGTAATGGCAACTTCACCTTAAACGCTGAAGGGCAGTTAAGCAGCCATGACGGCAGCCTGGTTCTTGGCGACGGTGGCCCGATAGTCCTGCCGAACGAAAACGTCCAGATAGGCCAGGATGGCCAGATAATGGCCGATGGCCAGGTGGTTAACCAGCTCAGCCTGGTCACCTTTGAAGACCTGAACAGTCTCGAAAAAGAAGGAAAAACATTTTTTCGAATTAAAGACAATGGTGCCTTGGCAATCCCTGTGGATGTCGTAAATATCCAGCAGGGCCACCTTGAAGGTGCCAATGTGAGCGTTGTCAGCGAGATGACCGAAATGATCGATTTGCAGCGTGCCTACCAGACCCAACAGAAAGTTATTCAGACCATTGACGACCTTGACAGCCAGTCCATCACAAGAGTCGGCAAATTGACATAGTGATAGTTTTAATGACAGCCATAGTCTAACCCCGATGAACGGGATAAGTGCCTTTCGCAGAGTATTTTCTAGTAAAAAAAACAAGAAAATACTCTGTAAGGCACTAAATTTTCGGACTATCAATGATAAGGAGAAAATAAAATGATCCGCGCATTATACTCAGCTCGAACAGGAATGAATGGCCAGCAAACACAGTTAGACGTTATTGCCAACAACCTGGCTAACGTTAACACCGGCGGCTTTAAAAAGAGTCGGGCTCAGTTTGAGGATCTGTTTTACCAGACATTGCGGTCTGTCGGCGCCGAAACCGTAGCGGGGGGTGTCGTGCCAACCGGTGTTCAGGTTGGTCTAGGCACACGAGTGACCTCTGTCCAGAAAATCTTCACTCAAGGTGACTACACCCAGACCGGCAATGACCTTGATATGGCCATTGAGGGTGATGGATTCTTTCAGATTCTGCGGGATGGCGAATCGTATTATACCCGTGACGGTAGTTTCAAGACTGACCCCGACGGGTATCTGGTTACAGCCAATGGCGACCGGCTTCAGCCTGAATTTGCAATTCCCGATGGCACAACACTTATAAATATCGACTCCAGCGGTATGCTTGTTGCCCAAGACAATGGCCAACAGACCCTGGGTACCGTCCAGTTAACCTTACATAAGTTTGTCAATCCTGCAGGGCTCCGTAGCGTAGGCGGCAACCTGTATGTGGAATCCGCCGCCTCCGGAGCACCAACTGAAGGCAATCCTGGCTCCAACGGCATTGGCTCCTTGGCGCAAAACTTCCTGGAGACCTCAAACGTTGATGTCACCGAGGAAATGGTCAACCTGATTATCACCCAACGGGCCTATGAAGTTAACTCAAAGGCAATCACAACCGCTGATCAATTGTTGGAAATTGCCAACACCTTGAAACGATAACATGAACCTATTCAAACGTAAACACCCGTTTTTTCTAATATTTATCGGCTTCATATCCCTGTTACCGGCACTAGCAAACGGCTCCCAAAATCTGCCACACTACACCCTACAACAGAAGGAGTTTGAAAAAGCATTTTCTGAACTTGTGACCCGCAACCAGCTTTTTTCTGCCGATGATGTTGAGATCAGGAATTTCTTCTGCGACCCCTGTCAGCTTTCAGTCTCCCAAGGGGTGGTTGACTATTTGATAATTTCCCAGTCACGAGGCCACCAGCTTGGAAAAGAAGTAATCACCGCAGATGTCCTGGTGGACGGCTACACCCAAGGCCGTATTGAGCTTAGTGGTGATGTTCATCTCTTTGGTGAGGTGGTATGTGCCGCCCACTCATTAGAAAGGCACCAGATACTACAGCAGAGTGACTTAATAACAATTCGTCGTGAGATTAACATGCTTGGCCCGGACTTCATCAGTAAGGCTGCCTTTGCCGTTGGCACAGAACTTAAAACCACCCTGCGGCCAGGCGCAATCATCTACAAACGGTTTCTCAAGCAACCGGAAATCGTTAAACGAGGGGATGTGGTCTCTATCTTGGCCCAGTCCGAGCGCCTCAACATCCGAGTTCCAGGGCGAATTGAGTCAGCCGGCGCCAAGGGGGATCTTGTTCGTGTCAAGAACTTGATGAGCAGAAAAGAGATCTATGCCCGAGTTATCAATGCCGAAGAGGTACAAGTCGATTTTTAGTGACTTAGAAATCATTTTTTCAAGGTCAACCAAATATCTGTTTTTATAAGAAAATGATTTCTTAAAGGACCTATACCCGCAGGGCATCACCCCTTTTAAGCCTCGCTGGGTTGGTTGATTGGTTGATTTGTTAATTTGTTAATTTGTTGGGGAAAGAGTGTTAGCGGTGCCAAACTGAAGGAGAAAAAATTATGAAAAGCCTCATCTTTACAATTGTCACAGCTCTTTTTATGACTGGTTGTGTAACCAAACAATCCGCCCAGGTCAGCCAGCCCTTCCCTGAACGTCACAGCCTCCCACTAGTCGAGCGCCAGCAGGATTTACCCGCAGAAGGAGCAATATTTTCCGGACAATCCAGGAATATCTATTCTGATAGCCGGGCCAAAGCTATTGGCGATATTGTCCTGATTAAAATTGTTGAAACTTCCAGCGGCAAAAAAACCGCAGAGACAACAACGTCAAGGGATTCAAGTCTCAAAGGAGGCATATCCTCTCTATTTGGTTTTGAAAGCTTGTTTGCCGGTCCGGACGGCCAACACACCCCATCTCTGACCAGCATGAGCACGAACCTCCAGAAAAGTTTTACGGGCACAGGAGAAACGAAAAGGGACAGCACGGTAACAGCGACCTTATCGGCTCGGGTCATTGATGTGACCTTAGACGGCAACTTAATTATTCGTGGTTACAGAGAAGTTCGGGTCAACAACGAAACCCAGCACATCGTCCTCTCCGGCTTAGTCAGACCGTCAGATATCTCAAAAGACAATTCAATTGAATCCTCACATATTGCCGATGCCCGCATTGAGTACACCGGAACAGGGGCTATTGCCTCCAAACAACAACCTGGCTGGCTGGCAAATGCCCTGGATATTGTGTGGCCGTTTTAAACAGATTTATGACTGGGAAGAAATTTCCCAGCTCGCCCAAGCTATTTAGAAAAAAAACAGCTAACTGCCTGACATTAATGACCATTATTTTAGCCCTATCTTCTGGCATAGGGTTTGCTTTGTATCCATACAAACAGCTTTTCACACCTGGAAACTAATTTTTTGTCCAGGAGGAGACACAATGCGCTTAGCACTTCAACTACTCTGTATCCTCAGCCTGACCGTGATCTTCACTCTCCCGGCAGATTATGCCCATGCGGTTCGCATCAAGGATCTCGCCTCAGTTAAAGGCGTCAGAAGCAACCAGCTGATTGGCTACGGCCTCGTCGTCGGTCTAAACGGCACCGGAGACGGCAACAAAGCCGCTTTTACAACCCAGGCCCTTGTCAATATGCTTAAAAGCATGGGAATCCCAGTCAATGAAAACGATATTAAGGTAAAAAATGTTGCAGGTGTTCTGGTAACTGCCAACCTTCCACCATTTGTCAAGGCCGGTCAGGCCATTGACGTTGTTCTTTCTTCGCTGGGCGATGCTTCGTCTCTGCAAGGCGGCACTCTGGTGGCAACGCCCCTCAAAGGACTTGATGACCAGGTTTATGCTGTTGCCCAAGGCCCCATAAGTATCGGTGGATTTCAAAGCACAGGAGCCCCTGCTGACGGAATACAGGCCAACCATCTGACTGTTGCCAGAATACCGGATGGCGCTACAGTTGAACGTGAAGTACCTGTCTCGTTTGCGGGAAAAAAAGAGATTATTCTCAGCCTTAACACTCCCGACTTCACAACAATTTCTCGCCTATCCGCTGCCGTGAACTCCTATCTTAATGGTCCTTTTGCAACAGCAGTCGATGGTGCAACAGTCTCAATACAGATCCCCGAAAACATGGATGACCAACAGATAGGTTTTATCGCATCAATTGAAAACATCGAGGTTATACCTGACAGCACAGCAAAGGTTGTTGTCGACGAAAGAACCGGCACAATAGTCATGGGAGAAAATGTTCGCATCAGTAATCTCGCTCTTTCCCATGGCAATTTAAGTATTCAGGTATCGGACAAACCCAACTCCCCGATCCCCAACGAGATGATCGGTCAAATCCTGACCGACGAAATGGTCAGGAAGATGACAGACGCTATCAGCACACCAGGCGGCAATGCCCAACAGAGCAAGCTGATCAATCTCACCCCAGGTGTCACACTTGGAGAAATGGTCAGGGCACTAAACTCTGTTGGTGCCGCGCCAAGGGACTTGATCGCCATTTTCCAGGCAATTAAAGCAGCCGGCGCCTTACAGGCTGAATTGAAAATTATTTAACAAACACTCGATCCTCACAAGCAACAATGAAAATACAACAAAACCAATTCACACCGATTACACGAAATGATGTTTCAGCAGACGCGGCAAAAGATATCAAGCTGAAAAAGGCCTGTAACGACTTTGAGGCAATCATCGTCAAGCAGCTCCTGACGAGCATGAGAAAAAGCATTCCCAAGGGCGGCTTATTTGGAAATGGGTTTGAAAATGAGACGTTCCAGTCAATGCAGGATGACGAACTCGCTAAAAGCATAGCACACGGAAAGGGCATAGGGATTGCGCAGGCCCTTTACAATGAAGTTTCTGGAAAAACCAGTCAAACAACCAACATAGGTCAGCCTTATGACACAATTAAATGATCAAGTTGTTCAAGATGTTTTTGAAGCCCTCAGCTTAAACATTAAGCTTTCACAGGATCTTCTTACCCTGCTGGGCAATGAGTCTGAGGCATTAAAGGCCATGAACCCCCAAGAGCTATTAACAATAAGCAAGCAAAAACGGACACTGCTTTCAAGAATTCAATTTCTTGACGAATCTTTAAAAAATCACATGGCCGACAGTATTCCGGTCGAACAGTCAAAACCCAAAAACGGTGGTTATGCCGGTGCGGTGGTCCCAGAAAATTTTAAGCTCTCCGGTCTCATTCAGCTTCTGCCTCAAGACAAGGTAGAGGCGGCTAACTCCTGCAAAGCGAAACTGAACAAAATTCGTCAGGAAATTATCGTAAAAAACTATATCAATAAAAAATTTACTGAAGATACCCTCGGCTATCTTGGCGACGCTATCGCATTGTTCACGCAACCCGTCACTAAGAACAACACCTATTGTGCCAAGGGAATGTCGTCGCCAAAAAGATCATCCTCCATGCCTCAGATGATAAGCCGCGAGGTTTAACGCACATGTCAAGTATTGGTTCAGTTCTCAATATAGCCAAAGAGGCCCTTTTAACACATCAAGCCTCAATTTCAGTAGCTGGCCACAACATTGCCAACGTTGACACGCCAGGCTACTCGCGCCAGGTTCTTCAGCTTAACGAGGCCCTGGCGACACCGCACCGGGTCGGTTTTTTCGGTAACGGCGTTGTGGCTGAATCAATAACTCGAAAATACGATCAATTCCTCGTTCAGCGCCTGATGGATCAGTCCTCAACAATGAATTATCTTGAAGGCCAGCAGCAGTCGATGCGAATAATCGAGACCACCTTTAATGAGGTTCCTGGTCTTGCTGTTAACGATCTTATGAGCCAATTCTGGGATGCATGGCAGGGTCTGAGCAACAACCCCGAACTGAGCGCCTCGCGCCAGACAGTGGTTCAGCAGGCCCAGTTGCTTGGTGAACAATTTGAAAGCATGGCGGCAGAACTTACCCAGGCCAGTATCGATATCGGTGTCGCAATTGATTCTTCAATTGATGATGTTAATGCACTCACAACACAACTTGCCAAATTAAATGTTAATATTGCAAGCTCAGAAACCAGCAAACAACAACAAAATGATCTTCGTGACAACCGTGACCAGTTGTTAAAAGATCTAGCATCTCTGGTGGACGTCTCCTATTTCGAAACCTCAAACGGTGCCTATACAATTCTTATGGGGGATGGCCATTCCCTGGTAGAACAAGGCTCCAGTTGGTCCCTTGACTGGGCCGACAACAACCTGCTCTGGATCAACACAACCTCTACCGGCAAACAGTACCGCACAACAATTGACCAAACAGACAACATGAACGGTAAAATTGGCGGCCTGATTGATCTCAACAAGAATCTTGTTGAAGGCAACCCCGACAACTATCGAGGCAGACTCGATGCCCTGGCAAACGGACTCATTCGCGAAGTCAACCAGATTCATACTCAAGGCGTGGGTCTGATCAGCTTCAGTGAACGGTTAACCAGCGCAGAGCTTGCCAACAACGCCGTTCTTTTGCATACAACTGTTGATACGCTCTCCAGCTCGGATTTTATCCCCGCCGGAACGTTAACGATTAACGACAGAAGTATTGGCCGCATAGACTCTGGAATTAATAGCAGAGGTCTGGCAATGGAAAAAACCTACAATGCCGCTCAGGCTATTAATGCTGCCGAGGCGGGTGTACAAGCACGCCTAACCACCTTAGTTGCCGGTAACGCAGTCACCGGTCTTGGCGCCAATGAAACAATAACTTTTTCGGTCAACGGAATCACTGTCACTCACACAGCCGGGGCGGGCGGAGAAACTGCCGCCCAGACAGCTTCCGGGGTAGTAACCAAGATTAATGCCGCCATCAACTCATATGACACTGCCGTCCCCCAAAACGTCCCGTCCGAAATGACTCTTGAGGCCATTATCGGCAACGGCCTTAACGGCGGGGTAACAAACTCAATAGTGCTAAGAAACACCAACCAAGGCGATGAATCTCGGATTATTATTGCCGGTGTAGATAACACGATAGGGGCTGCTGAGGCAAAGCTTGGGCTTACCGATGGCACTTACGTGGCCGATGCTTCCCATAACACCGGAGAGTTAAGCTTATTTTCCGATGAAGATCCTATTCAAATTGATGGCGGAGCCGATGATACTTATCTTGGTCACCTTGGCTGGGCTGGGACTATTCGCTACAGCAATCAGGCAGTCACCAGCGATGCCGCTCTCAGCACTACGCAATTTGACCTCAACGGCAGAACCATCATCATTGCAGTCCCTGGCGGCACCCCAGTCACTGCTGCTCCACCTGCTCCATCGGTGACCTCCATTGCAGTGGACGAGATCAACAAGGTTGCCGCTTTTACAGGTGTGACGGCAGAAGTCGGCAATGGCACAAATGGCGGCCCCTTAAATTCAATAGTTTTTTCCAGTGACATCACAAATATTACTATAGAGAACTATACTGTCACCGGGACCGATATTCTTAATCTGACAGAGATAAATAAACTTGGCGCCAACTCGGCAGATGAAACTTCCAATGACGGCAAACTTAGCTATGAAAAAGCTGATAATATGGTGGCCAACTCCTTGATGGGCATGGCGTATGCCGACACCTTACAAACCGATGGCGGCAGTTTTGACATGTGGATCTACAACACCGACGGTTCTCTCGCCTTATCACAACCCGTTAATGTCTCCTTGGAACGGGCCTACGACTTAGGTGATGTCGCCGATGCCATTAATATTTCAATTATAAACTCCATATCTCCGACGCCTTCTGCTCCGTGGGTAGAGGCCTCAGTTGTTGCTAACCAATTAGTACTTACCCCGGATAGCAGTCATAAATTCGCCTTTGGTGGCGACACCTCTAATTTCCTGGCCTCAATTGGCATCAACACTATTTTTACAGGTAATTCGGCCAGCACTTTTGGTATTAACCAAACCGTTGTCTCAAACTTAAGTCATCTGGCGGCAGGACAAGTCAATGAATTTGGTGAAATTTTCACAGGTAACAACAGTAATTCACTTGCCATATCAAATCTACAGCGCGACGAGACCATTACCTTTACCGGCAACCGAACTGATACCTTCGACGGCTTTTACAATTCACTTATCGCTACAATTGGTCTTAAGGGCGACAGCATTAACGTGAATCTTGATTACAACACAATGGTAAATGATCAGTTGGCTGAGCTCAGGGACTCCACCTCCGGAGTTTCCCTTGACGAGGAGATGTCGAACCTTATTCGCTATCAACATGCCTACTCTGCCGCTGCCAAACTGATTTCTACAGCAGATGAACTTATGCAGACTCTGCTGAACACGATTTAATTATTTCCGAGGCTTATGCCATGCGAGTAACGTTAAACACCATATACACAAAGATTCAGACCAATCTTGGCCAGATTTCCAGAGACATGGACAGGATCAATGAACGTATCTCCACCGGTCTTGAAATGTCGAAAATATCTGATGACCCTGTTAATCTGGTCAGCGCCCTGCGATTTAGGACTACAATCGTTGAAATGGATCAGTTTACTGAAAACATCAAGCATGGAGAGACTCTGGTGAATGCCTCAGAGGCAGCTTTAGTAGAGATTAAAGACATGGCTATCCGCGCCAAAACCCTGGCCATTCAGGCAACCGACCCAGCCCTTACTCCAAGCAACCGGGAGGCAATTTCTCTAGAAATTAAAAATATGCTGGATCAAGCCATACAACTTGGCAACACCCAGATAAACGGCAAGTACATCTTCGGCGGCTACCGAACCAGCGGTTATACCGAAACCGAGCCTGCCCCGTTTGTACTGGATCAGGGAAATGGCCATTGGATTAACGGTAGTGCACTAACACCCCTTGATAGATATCTTACCAGTTCTCCGATAGCCTCAGCTGCTGCCTCAGCAGATCTCGGCGATAATGATCTGTTTATTAACGGCCAACACATCGGCCAGGTTGATCTGACTACTGGAGCAGATGTAAACGGAGTCAACATGATTGGCGCCAATAACCTGAAGACCCAAATAAACGTAAATAGCGGTCTCTACTCTGAAGGCACTGCCACCGCAGATACCACCGGCAGCACTTTTCAATTTAACCTTAACGGTGTAGCAATTACCGTCAACACCGCGGCCCTTGACACTGCCACCGCTGTGGCAACAAAAACCATAGCAGCAATAAACGCGGAATCAATCAATACCGGAGTCACCGCTTTCATCGGTAATGCTACCGGCACCAACGGCGGCCCCACAGACTCAGTAATTTTTCAAAACGTGACAGCAGACGATACGACTCCCATTGAGGTGACCAACTTCAATACAGTACTGAATGGCGGGGCCACTCTCGGCTTTACCAACTTCAGCAAACCAACCGAATATTTTACCGCCACCCTCACAACTCAGGGGGCGGGAGTTGCTCCCACAGATCTGTTAGCAGGAAGTATGGATTTCTCCATCAACGGTGTCAACCTCGCCTACAACCTGACGGCTGTGGCGACAGATGCCGCAAGGGCACAGCAGCATGTTGAGGCCATCAACCAGGCCAGTTCATTAACCGGTGTTACTGCCTTACTGGGCACTGGCACCAACGGCGGCCCAGCCAACTCCGTCATCCTTCAGAATACCGAAGAGGGCGATGAGACAGCTATCGTGCTCACAGATATAGCCGTTGGAACCGAAGATATATTATCCGGGCTTGCCGTTGGCGCTGGCTTTGACACCTATTCTGTTGGGGCCGGAAACAATACAGGACAAGTCTCCCTTGCTTCCGACTCCATAATCTCAATAACAACCTCTGCAACCGATGATACTATTCTCGACTTAATTGGCTTGGGCGGCGGCAGTGTTGGAAATTATGATGATGCCGCCGATGGCCAGCTCACATACGGCTACCCACTGAATGAAGGTGACCTGAAAATAAACGGCACCGCGGTTCCGGCGACCAGCACTGACTCGTTATCCACTATATTTGCCGAGGCTTCTGCAGCCGCAAAAGCCTCGGCCATCAATTCAATCACTGATCAAACTGGAGTTACCGCCAATATTATTCCTGTCAACCGTACCGCGCCCGCATCTGTCGAAGCAGGTACTGAGTTAAGCCGACTCACAGGCACAGTGACCAACACCGAAATCCTTGCCAATACCCTGGCTATAAATGGAACCGCTTTGGTTCCTCAGATTGACGCAGGTGCAATCACCAACGGCCTCAATATGGAGAAGGCCTACAATGCTGTTACTCAGATAAATACCATTAGCGCAACCACCAATGTCGCGGCCCGCCTCACCACCCTGCTGGCGGGTGGCGTCGCTGCAACCGGAACCCCGACTGCGGTGGAATTTACACTTAACGGCAACACGGTATCTTTCTCGACAGGGGGAATATCTGCCAAAGATTCAGCACAGAGTGCAATCTCCGCCATCAATGCCATTAGTGCTCAGACCGGTGTTGAAGCAACTTTAGGAGATGGGACAAACGGCGGGGCAACAAATTCCATCATCCTGAATAATATTATTCGGGGCAACGAAAACAGCATCACGGTAAGCGGCGTTGATGCCGGAGAAGACGCCCTTATTGGGTTCGCTGTTGGCACAACCGCCGCTTCAGCGGACGCAACCCACAATACCGGCCAAATATCCTTTGAGTCTGATGCTCCAATTTCCATTACCAGCCCACTACTCGCCTCCCCTGGTGCTGACATTATTATTAACGAACTTGGTTTAAGCTCTGCAACTGCTATCGGCGTCGGAGTAGGTTCTGTCTTGGAAGCAACAATGTCTGGTACCCTTATTACGGCAGGGGACCTAGCTGTAAACGGCAAATTCACCACTGCTGATATTCCTGCTGATAATGGCGTCGCCACAAACGGTGTGCGCATGACTCAAGCTTTCAGTGCAAAAACTGTCATTGAGGCAGCTGACCCTAATGTAGTAGTAAACTTAACAACCATGACCAACTTCGGCCCCATTGCTGGCCCAGCCACAGCAGATGAAAGCATGAGCTTTACTATCAATGGGGAACTCGTCAATGTAAGTTATTCATTAGGCGATACTGGCACCAGTATCGCTGACAAAGCTGTCACTGCAATCAATCTGGTTGCAGCACAAAGCGGGGTTACAGCCTTTGTTGGTGACGGATCCAATGGTGGCCCTGCCAACTCAATTGTCTTTAAAAACACAACAATTGGCAACGATTCAGCGATTGTTGTCAGTAATTTCACCCTTAATTCGAGCACTAACGATCTTGGCTTTACTAATTTTTCCCAAGCAGCTAATGCCACCAATAACTCTGGACAAATCACAATAACCTCCGCAAACTCCTTTGATTTATCCAGTCCAACAACCGTTGGCAGTGATGCTATACTGGATGTCTTCGGTCTTGGTGGCGGCTTGGTCGGTGGTTTATATGACACTGCTGGAGATGGTATCATCTACGGTTCACAAAGAACTGGAACCGGCACAGTCAGCTATGGCGCCACCCCCGAGTATCTAAGCACTGGTGATCTGACCATTAATGGTGTTGATATTTTCAGCATCCCTACCGCTATCACCGACAAAGACTCAACCATGGCCTTGATGAACGGAATTAATGCCAAAACCGCTCAAACCGGCATCCAGGCGACCAGGGGTGCCGACGGGAAAATGGTTCTTACTGCACTTGATGGACGCAATATGCATATCCAGACCTCCCGGTTAGGAGAAAACGTCACCCATCTTAATGGTGGATCATTGGACCAGGTATTCTTTGGTTCTTTGCAGTTGAGTTCTGATCGAAAATTTTCCCTCGAAAGTGAACTAGGAGCAACGACACTAACTCCGAATGAGGTGGGCCTTGCAGCTATTGGCATGTCCGGCGGTGCCGCAGTGACCGGCGAACCTGACGACACTGCCGGTGACGGCAAAATTGATGTCTTCAATATCCGCAATCAAATCGGCACTGTGCGCTATAACGGTGATCGGGAGAACGGCCTGGAGATTAAAATTGGCAAGACCAGCACCATGGTCGTAGGGGAAAACGGCGAAGACGGTATGGCAGCCACCACCGTCTTCACTACACTGAAAAGTTTAGAAGATTTTCTCAACAATAAAAACTTTACCACCGTCACAAGTTTCCACCAGGCCACAGATACCAGCCAATTGCTGAACAGCAGAAGTACAGGGCTTGAGCCGGAAGGTTTGCTTCCCGATGAGAATCTGTTCACTGACGGCCGTTTCACGGTCACTGTCACAGACCATGATTATTATCCCGCCCGCACATCGGCGTTAACAGTAGATGTCAACACCTCAACCGACACACTTGAAACTATAGCCCGCAAAATTGATGGTATGGCACATATCTCTGCCGCTTGGGGCTCTGACGGACACCTCAAGATTGAGTCCGAGAACCCATCGCGCTACACAATTGATCTAGGATTTGACAGCAGCAACTTCTTGAATGCAACGGGAGTGAGCAGTGAATTCATTGTAACTCAGGCCATTAGTGAGTCGCTGAACACGATTGATGCCCTCATTGAGAACCTGACCGAGCAGATTTCCGACTTTGGCGCCAGATCAAACCGTATCCAGATACAATCAAACATCTATGCCAACATGCTGATCTCCACCAAAGAAAACCTTTCCATCGTCCAGGACACTGATATGATCAAAGCCGTCATGGATCTTAAAGCAAAAGAAGTTTCCTATCAGGCAGCCCTTTCTGCGGCAGCAAAGACCATGCAGTTAAGCCTGGTTGATTTCTTATAAGGCGAGAGGTATAGTCAACCGACAGTTTCACTTTCCTCGAACGTAAGACAGGCAGCCAGGGAGGGCACATTATGCTAATCCTCACCAGAAAAATTGGTGAAGCCATTGCAATTGGCGACGATATAAAGGTACGGCTCCTAGAAATAAAGGGGGGCCAGGTCAAGATAGGGGTTGAGGCGCCAAACGATGTGGCTGTGCACAGGGAAGAAGTCTTTTTAAGAATTCTTGAAGAAAACCGAAAAGCTGCTAAAGAGGCACCTCATGACCTTAACAACCTCTCAGATTTATTAAAATCGAAAAAATAAAACCAGCAGAAATGGGTCGCACCTGTGATACTGCAGGCACCCAACTTCTTTACATAACCTGGAATACAACATGACAAGCATCCCAACCAATACAGAATCAGATCAAACTCCGAAATCGCTTATCCGCACCAGCCGATTTGGGGAGATTGAAATCAACACCGAAAAAATTATCTCCCTCACCAGCCCCTTTCTTGGTTTCGCCAATGAAAAACGATTTGTACTGGTACCTCATAGCGATGAGTCGGCCTTCTGGTGGCTACAGGCGGTTGACAACCCGAATCTAGCCTTTGTGGTTCTGCAACCGGCAATTATCACCCCTCAGTACAATCCACCCATTCCCCATTCTGTGTGTGTCGAACTACAAGCCAGTAGCCCCGCTGAGATCGGACTTTTACTCATCATTACAATTCCGCAGGGCAACCCTCAAAAAATGACCGCAAATCTGTTAGGCCCGGTTGCCTTAAACGCTGCCAAATGCCTCGCCAAACAGATCCTGCTTGACCCCACCCTTTACTCGCCATGTTGGCCGATCTTACAAGAAAACGATTAAGCCGCTCGCAACCATTGTAGAAGAAACTGGATCCCGGCTAACGACATGCCGGGATGACGAAAATTCGAAATGTGACATAGTAGAAATAGGGGGGTGGAAAAAAAAGGAGAGGGGAGTTACGTATATCTGAGGATTTAATGCGATCAGGAGAAAATAAGAGCAACGGACTACAACAACTTCACACGCAGGAACTTTACTCGTCAGCTAGCCCACTCTCAGACAATAAATTCATAAGCATTTTATCAGCAACCCGGTACGGATCGACTTGGTATTCACCACGTTCAATCTGTTCCTTGAGGGCCTGAACCCTGTCCATCCTGACTGATGGTGTTTCCTGAATAATACTTTTCATTTTTTGCACATCAACTGAACTTGATGATAACTGAACTCGATCGGTAGATGCAGTCTGAGTAGATGACAGCTCCGCCGTCGAACTGGCTTTTGCCTTATGAACCTTATTGTCGGTTTTAATTTGCGGCACAAGATTACTTATCTTCATACCGGCCCCCTGAGTGTGTTTTAACAATCCTTGTTAACTAACCATAATGGCTATTCCGCTAGCCCAACAACACATTAATGCTAACTGTACTACTTCTTCTGAATATCATATCGGTTTAAAAAAAACAAACTTTAACAAAAAAAATATTTTTTGCTGACCGGTATTTCAAGGAGCAGGCTGCCCACAACTACCAGAATAAAAGTTCCGATACTTTTAAATCGGAAGAATAGGTGAAACCTTAAAACAAATTTCGAACCATTCGGGTATTTTGTTATTTTCTAGGCTCAAGCCGAACATTTACCAAATTTCATCATTTCTGATATTCCTTATTTTCTCTTGATCCGCAAATGAACAAAACTGTTGCCTTCCAGAGAGTTCTGTGCCAAAAAGGGTAATCTAATTTAGCAGGTTGACGCCAAAAGACAGCAAAATCCGCCAACCCACAAGCAGGCTATAACCTCTATTGCAACATCCTACAGATAACTTCTATGACTTCAAATTCGCCAATCTACATAATTGACGGAAACGCCTATATCTACAGAGCGTTCCATGCCATTGCCCCTCTATCCAATAAAGAAGGTCTACCGACCAATGCCATTTATGGCTTTATCAATATCCTGCTGAGGGTCATCCGAGAAAAAGAGCCCCAATATATTGCCATTGCCTTTGATGCCAAAGGACCCAACTTTCGACATCAACAATACCCGGAATACAAGGCGAATCGCCCCCCGATGCCGGAAGATCTGGTCGTGCAACTGCCCTACATTAGAGATTTAGTTAAAGCCCATAACATCCTAACCCTCGAAAAACCAGGGGTCGAGGCTGACGACACCCTCGCATCTGTCGCTACGACCTTTGCTAATCAGGGCCACCAGGTAATCATTGTGTCGGGCGACAAAGACTTATTACAACTTGTTTCCAAACAGATAACCGTTTGGGAGCCGATGCTTGATCGGGTAATGGATCCAGCCGCCGTTGAAAAAAAATATACAGTCGCCCCAGACAAGCTGTTAGACCTTTTTGCCCTCATGGGTGACAAATCTGACAATATTCCAGGAGTTCCAGGTATCGGCCCTAAAACTGCCGGGCAACTTATCGAACAATTTGGCACGATAGAAAATCTTTATGATAACCTGAACTCAGTAAAACGCCTCAAACTTCTGGAAAATCTTCAAAATAACCGGGAGAATGCCTTTATATCCAAAGCCCTTATTGAACTTAAAACCGATGTCGATGTTCCTCAGCAACTAGCTGATTACAAAGTACAAATTCCTGACAATGCAAAGTTAACTGAACTATATACGTACCTTGACTTCAGCCGCCTGCTCAAAGAAACTAAACAGTGCCAATCTCTTGATACAGCCGCATTTCATTTGATTACAAGTGCAGAAGATCTTGAAAAACTGGCAGAGCGTTTAAAGGGCATTCCGTACCTCACGATCGACACCGAAACAACCTCCCTTGACACCTTGACAGCAGAGCTGGTGGGTATCTCAATAGCCGGGCCGGAGGACGATTTTTACTACATCCCTCTTTCCCATCAAGATCTCGAAGGCAACCAATGCTCCGGCCAGTTCTCTCTTGAGGTTATCAACAAACTATTTTCAAAATTTTTCACAAATCCCAGGCTCCCGAAACTTGGTCACAATATAAAGTATGACTATGCCGTCCTCAAACAAAATGGGGTTACCATGCAGGGCCCTCTCTGGGACACAATGCTTGCCGCATACCTCATCGACCCATCCAGAACATCATACAAACTTGACGATCTAAGCGCTGAACTTCTCGACGTAAAACTAACCTCATTTGCCGAGGTCACAAAAGCCAATAAAAATGCAGATGCCTTTCGCTTTGTCTCACTTGAAGATGGCGCAAATTACTCCTGTGAGGATGTTTATGCGACAAAACATCTTTGGGAACAATTTGAACCCGAGCTCGACGCCCTTGGGCTCTGGCCAGTCTTCAGCCAGGTTGAAACTCCACTCATTCCGGTGCTTGCTAACATGGAACTCCATGGGGTCTGCCTGAACTGTGATCTGCTCAATACCCTTTCCGATAAATTCCATGAACTGATTGAAGTACTTAATAAAAAAATCTTTTCTCTGGCCGGCATGGAGTTCAACATCAGCTCGCCAAAACAACTCGCTGAAATCTTATTTGAGAAGCTAAAACTTCCTCATGGCCGCAAAACAAAAACAGGGTATTCGACTGACATGAACGTCCTTGAGAAACTTTCCTCAATGCACGAACTACCAAGGCTGCTTATCGAACATCGCACCCTTACAAAGCTTAAAACTACCTACGTGGACAAACTCCCAGCTCTCGTTCACCCCAAAACCGGCAGGCTGCACACCTCATTTAACCAGGCAGTAACTGCAACTGGCAGGCTTAGCAGCAGCAATCCCAATCTCCAGAATATCCCCATTCGCAGCAATGAGGGCCAACAGATCAGAGCCGCCTTCATTCCCGCAGCCGGCTTCAAATTTATTGCTGCAGATTACTCTCAAATCGACTTACGCGTTCTGGCCCATTACTCACAGGATCCTGCCCTTATTAAGGCCTTTTGCACTGGTGAAGACATTCATCAGCAAACTGCTTCTGAAATATTTCAAATTATGCCGCAATTTGTCACAAATCAAATGCGCCGGGTTGCAAAAAGTATAAATTTTGGCATTGTTTACGGCATGAGTGCCTTTGGCTTATCGGCTCAACTCAATATCAGTCGAAAAGACGCTAAAACCTTTATTGATCGATATTTCGATCACTACCGGGGTGTCAAAAACTTCATGAGTTCCATCGTCGAACAGGCAAAAGAAACCGGCTATGTGACAACCTTGCTTGGCCGAAGGCGCAACCTACCGGACATTAACTCACCCAACAAAACTCGCCGTGAATTTGCCGAACGAACTGCTCTAAACAGCCCAATTCAGGGCACGGCAGCAGATATCATTAAACTGGCAAGTATCAATGTTGACCAGCAGCTCAAACAACACAACCTCCAGGCAAATGTCCTATTGCAAATCCACGACGAACTCGTTCTCGAAGTGCCAGACAATGAGCTTGAAAAAACCGCTACACTTATAAAAAATGTGATGGAATCCGTGCTTGATCTCTCTGTACCCCTGCTGGTCAATGTGAGTGTGGGTGAAAACCTTGCCAAAAGCTGACCTGTGAAGTGGAAATCGTTAAAAACGAGGGTAAGTTCCTCAGCCCGATTTCAGTAAATTTTATTGACTCTATCCTACAAAAATCGTAGGATAGCTTGATTTTGTTACTAACTAAACCTCTCGTTTTTTTTAATGGCGTCGCCTGTACCATGCCGGCTACAGGGCGTTAGACCTCAAAGGATTTTATCATGTTGGATCTCTTACGAAGAAAGGCTCAATCGCCTTATTTACAGGCAACAATCGTTATTATCATACTGGTGTTTATTTTCTTTGGTGTCGGATCAAATACTGGTAATGTCCAAAACAGCGTCGCAACTGTTAATGACGAAGGCATCTCATTTCAGGATTACCAAAGAGAGTATGATCAAACAGTAAACACGCTTCGCGATCAATTTGGCGGAGCAATTCCCACCGGTTTACTTGACTCCATAAACATCAAGCAGCAGGTATTAAACAAGCTGGTTCAAGGCGCTCTTTTACGCCAGGGTGCTCTGGAAGCCGGCCTCTATGTAAGTGATCAGGAACTCAGAAATACTATCCAGGAGATGGAAGCCTTTAAGAGCAACGGCTTTTTCGATGCAAAATGGTATGAAGAGGTATTGGCCAGTTCCCGCATGTCTGTTTCAAAATTTGAAACAGAGCTTCGCTACGATCTGCTCTCAGCTAAAGTTCTCGATCACTTAAGCAGATTTGCGGTCCCGTCAAAGTCATCAATCCACGATCAGTTTATCAACACTTACCAAACAACAAAATTCGACTATGTTGAGTTAACCGCTGACGCATACACTGACAACGTTGAGGTGACCGACGAAAAGCTCAACAGTTATTTTGAAGAAAACAAACTCAATTACCAGTCCGAACCAAAAACAAAATTAAACTACCTTCTATTCTCGTTTGCAGACACAGACACTCTCCCAACAGACAGTGCTATTGGGCAGATGTATCAGAACACTATCAACCAATATGCTTTGCCGGAAAAACGTAGCGCACGACACATTCTTTTCAGAATCGGTGACGTGGCTGAAACAAATGCCGTTCAAAAAGCTCAGGCCGAGAATGTCCTGGCAAGGATTCGCTCGGGAGCAGATTTTGCCGAAATGGCCAAGGAGTTTTCGGCCGACGGTTCTGCTTCACGAGGCGGCGATTTAGGTTTTTTTCAGCGGGAACAGATGGTTAAACCTTTTGCAGATGCCGCATTCAGCATGGAGGAAGGCGCGGTAAGCGACATTGTTGAGACCCAATTTGGTTACCACATTATCAAACTGGAAAAGATCGAGCCGGCCCGCATTAAGCCACTTGAAGAAGTTCGCGACCAGATCATCGCGAAGATTCAGCAGGAATCTAAAAAAACCAGTTCATTTGAGCTGGCAAACTCTGCCTATGAAAAAATTATTTTATCCGGAAGCCTGGCAAAATTCGTCGACAACTCGAAAGAACAAGGCATTACCCTGCCTCTTACCACAACCGAGTTTTTCAGCCAGCTAGACCCCCCGGAACCACTCGTGACTCTACCTGAAATTGTTAACGCAGGATTCACCCTGAAACAAGGTGAGCTGAGTTCAATCATTGAGACCTCACAGGGCTATGCCATCGTCTTTGTGGTAGAAACTCTACCCCCGGAGCAGCAGGATCTTGCCAGTGTCAAAGAAAAGGTTGAAAAAGATTACATCGCCTCTGAGGCAAATAATCTCGCGAAGATTGCAGCCGAGTCCTTGCTTAATTCGCTAAAAGCCAGTAGTGATTTTGCCGCTGAGGCACAAAAGATAAGTGCCGAACTAAAAACCACTCCATTCATCTCTAAAAATGACTTTTCAGCAGCAACGTTGCCTGCCCAGATTGTCCAAAACATCTTCACTCTTTCAGAAACAAATAAATATCCCGAAGAGATTTCAACTGCCGACAGTACTTTCTATATAATTGCTTTTAACGACCGGCAAGACCCGGATGAAACTCTTTTCGAAGAGAAAAAAAATGAGCTGAATGAAAAGTTTGTCAGGGAAAGAAACAACGATCTGTTGGCTGCGTGGCTGGAGCATTTAAGACAGGACTCAAAAATAACGACAAACGAACAGTTGCTCTAGGTTGGTTGACTGGTTAATTGGTTGGTTGGTTAGTTAATTGGTTGATTAGTTGACTGGTTGGTTAATGGGGTGGGTGTCAAACTTCCACCCATCACCCTTCACCCTTCACCCTTCACCCTTCACCCTTTACCCTTTACCCTTTACCCTTCACCTTAAAACTATTCTCTTCGTGGTTCAACAGGCGTCTGATATTTTCATGATGTTTAATCCAAATAAAAATTGCGACAAAAAGTGCAAGATAAAACGCCGGTGTGATACCATCCAAAGCACAAACCAGAATCGGCATAAGTGCTGATGCCAGCAATGACCCTAATGAAACATAGCCCGTCATTTTGACGGTACCAACAAACAAAGCTAAACAAAAAACAATTGCGATCGGCTGTATATAAATAAATATTCCTAAAGCAGTTGCAACACCCTTCCCTCCTTTAAACTTTAAATAAACAGGATAAAGGTGCCCTAGAAATGCCGCACCACCGGTTGCATATACATACAGATGGGACGAATCAGACAGAACCCAGCTTGCGACCAACATAGGAAGAACAGCCTTTCCTGCATCAGCCAGCAGAGTAACAACCCCCATTTTTTTACCCAGTAAGCGGCTAACATTAGTTGCTCCAATATTCCCGCTCCCAGATGTACGGACATCTATGCCAGCCATCTTGCCAAGCACTAACCCAAAAGGTATTGATCCCACCAGATAGCCAAATACTATCAATAAATATTCCATTCTCCTCCCCTGATTAAAGCCCACTACTGATTCTGGCCACTTTGATCTTGCAAACTTAAGAAATCATGACCCCCAAGAGCCGCAGCAAAATCAAAAAGCACTCCAAATGCTCGTCGGTTGATTATTGTTTATAGGAAATCACGGCCATATGCTGTAATTATATGTTGAATCCCTTAGAACTCCCGCAATATAGCACCCACTATGAAATATGGCCAATTATTGTTCACATTCCCAGAGATCAGGTGAGGAGGAATTAACGGCAAATGAACGAATTTATGAAAAAAGCGATCCAACTTGCAGAGGAAAACATTCAACATGGGCTTGGTGGCCCTTTTGGCGCAGTTATCGTAAAAAACAACACAATAATTGCCCATGGTTGCAATATGGTCACATCGTCGAATGACCCAACGGCTCATGCAGAAATCGTTGCAATCAGAAACGCTTGCTCGTCACTGAACAATTTTTCATTAGACGGCTGCACGATCTATGTCAACTGTGAGCCCTGCCCAATGTGCCTTGCTGCTATCTATTGGTCTGAAATCAAAGGTGTCTATTATGCAGCGACCCGAAAAGATGCTGCAGACATTGGTTTTGCAGACGACTTTATCTACGAAGAGCTAAACAAAGAATCAAAGCAACGATCCATCCCCCTTAAACAGTTAATGCGCTCTGAGGCACTTAAGGTTTTCAAATCATGGGAGGAGTTTGAAGACAAGATCCCCTATTGATTTATTGCTCAATGGGCAGGCTTAAGTTCATTAATGAAGTTGAAATGCATCAGGCATGTGAAACAAAAAAGGCAGGCATCAATGGATACGTATCGTCTGATACCATCTATTGACACCTGCCTTTAAACAAACACAAAGCAGAACTAAAAGGGTGGGGCTAGTTACATCATGCCGCCCATGCCACCCATTCCACCCATTCCGCCCATGCCGCCCATACCGCCTGGCATGCCGCCCATACCACCGCCACTGCTCTTATCTTCAGGTTTTTCAGCAATCATACACTCAGTAGTCAACAGCAGACCAGCAACGCTTGCCGCATTCTGCAGTGCAAAACGTGTTACCTTAGCTGGATCAATTACACCTGCTTCAATAAGGTCTTCATATGTTTCAGTAAAGGCATTGAAACCCATAGCGCCTTTGAGACCTTTAACATGCTCAACAACAACTGAGCCCTCACAACCTGCATTGGCCGCGATCTGTCGAACCGGCTCTTCAAGGGCACGGATAATGATCTTTTTACCGAACTCCTGCTCGTGGCTCAGTTTAAGTTTTTCAACTGCAGCTATGCAGCGAAGGTAAGCAACGCCGCCGCCAGGAACAATTCCTTCCTCAACAGCTGCGCGTGTTGCGTTTAAGGCATCTTCAACACGAGCTTTCTTCTCTTTCATTTCAATTTCAGTTGCCGCTCCAACATTAATTACAGCAACACCACCAATCAGTTTTGCAAGACGCTCCTGAAGCTTCTCTTTATCGTAATCGGATGTAGAGGCCTCAGTCTGCGAACGAATCTGTTTAACGCGTGCAGCAAGAGCTTTCTTGTCGCCTGCACCATCAACGATGGTTGTGTTGTCTTTATCGATAACAACTCGTTTACAGGTACCGAGATCGGCAACGGTAATATTCTCGAGCTTAATACCAAGATCTTCGGTGATAACCTGCCCACCGGTAAGAACAGCGATATCTTCAAGCATTGCTTTTCGTCTGTCACCAAAACCTGGCGCTTTAACAGCAACAATATTAAGCGTACCGCGAAGTTTATTTACAACTAAAGTAGCAAGTGCCTCGCCATCAACATCTTCGGCGATAATGCAAAGCGGTTTGCCCATTTTAGCAACCTGCTCAAGGATAGGGAGCAGATCTTTCATGCTGCTGATTTTTTTCTCGTTAATAAGGATGAGAGGATCTTCCATATTAACTTCCATTTTCTCAGCATCAGTTACAAAGTAAGGTGAAAGGTAACCACGGTCAAACTGCATACCCTCAACAACATCAAGAGAGGTCTCCATGCTTTTTGCTTCTTCAACGGTAATAACACCCTCTTTACCAACTTTATCCATTGCTTCTGCAATGATGTTACCAATGGTAGAATCATTGTTTGCGGATATAGTACCAACCTGAGCAATCTCTTTCTGCTCTTTGGTTGGTTTAGCAATTTTGCGCAGCTCAGCCACTACAGCCTCAACACTGGCGTCAATACCGCGTTTAATTTCCATCGGGTTGTTGCCGGCAGCTACAAGTTTTGTTCCTTCACGGAAAATAGCCTGAGCCAGAAGAGTAGCAGTAGTTGTACCGTCACCAGCAACGTCACTGGTCTTGGAAGCAACTTCTTTAACCATCTGGGCGCCCATATTTTCGAACTTATCTTCAAGTTCAATCTCTTTAGCAACACTCACACCATCTTTAGTCATGGTTGGTGCACCAAAAGATTTATCGAGGAGAACATTACGTCCTTTTGGCCCCAATGTAACTTTTACTGCATTTGCAAGGGCATTAACACCTACCAGCAGGGATTCTCTTGCCTTTACGCCGTATCTAATTTCTTTTGCCATCGTTATTTCTCCTAAACTATAAAGTCGTATTTAATGTTTTATTCTACAATTCCGAGGATATCGTCTTCTCTCATGATGAGATAGTCCACACCGTCCAACTTAACATCGGTTCCGCCGTACTTGCTAAAAAGCACTTTGTCACCAACTTTAACTTCCATTTTCACACGTTTACCGTTGTCATCAAGCTTGCCCTGACCAACAGCAATAATTTTGCCTTCTGCCGGCTTTTCCTTTGCACTGTCAGGAATAATAATTCCACCAGCTGTTTTCGCTTCCTTCTCGAGTCTTTGTACCAAGATACGGTCATTCAAAGGACGAATCTTCATTTACTACCTCCATAATAATTCTTGATTAAATT
Source organism: Desulfobulbaceae bacterium (assembly GCA_015231515.1). NCBI lineage: Bacteria > Pseudomonadati > Thermodesulfobacteriota > Desulfobulbia > Desulfobulbales > Desulfobulbaceae > Desulfobulbaceae bacterium. The sequence goes on along the minus strand of JADGBM010000011.1, from coordinate 3,873 downwards.
AACACTTTTTTCCCGACGAGTGACACCAAAAAAAGAAAAGTTGCACCGCAGGTTTAAGTTAGTATAGCCCCTCAAAAAACAGATCCATATGAAAGGATGGGCGAAACTATAGTGACGATTTTTCAAAAATCAAGTGAACCAAAAAAAATATTTTCAGCTTCGATAAAGAAAGGGGGAGTGCCCAGAAACACCGATAAACAGAGAGGAGAAAAGGCCGGCATGGTGCTCTGATCACAAGCACACCACACCGGCTTCAGACAATTTTGGTACGGAGCTAATCCTGAAATTCTAAAACTATTTCCCTACTTCTTGCGCAACGACACACTTTATTGCACGAAAACAGCGAAAAGAGTTCTGCCAGGCGCGAACTGGCTATAATGCGACAACCCAGCCATTGCGATCTTCAACATTGCCATATTGAATATCCTGTAGCACATCAAAAAAGCGCTGAGAGAGTTCCCCTGTTTTTGCACCATTTATAGTAATGGTCTGCCCCTTGTAATAAAGAGAACCAACCGGAGAAACAACAGCGGCTGTACCCGATCCGAATACCTCTTCCAGATGACCGGAGCTATTTGCCTCGATAACTTCATCAATGGCAATTGGCCGCTCCTCGACTTCAACCCCCCATTCTCGCGCCAGGGTCAATACCGAGTCTCGGGTTATGCCAGGCAGAATACTGCCTGACAGTGGCGGGGTGATAAGTTTGCCGTCAATCTTGAAGAAGATATTCATGGTCCCAACTTCTTCAATATAGCGTCGTTCAATGGCATCGAGCCATAACACCTGAGTAAAACCTTCCTCTTGGGCCTCCACAGCAGCCATAATACTTGCAGCGTAGTTCCCAGCTGTCTTAACATGCCCCACCCCACCAGGAACAGCCCGAACGTATTTATCCGACACATAAATCTTCACCGGATTAAATCCTTCCGGGTAGTAGGCCCCGACCGGGCTTAAGATGATAAAGAACAAATATTCTTTGGCTGGTTTAACACCCAAGCCTGGCTCTGACGCAATCATTGTCGGGCGGATGTATAATGTTGATCCCATTGTTTTTGGCACCCAATCTGCGTCAATACGAATGAGCTCTTTCAAGGCGTGTAGAACATCATCGACGTTAATTGTCGCCATGCACATCCGTTCAGCTGAAACATTCATCCGCTGTAGATTATCTTTTGGCCTAAACAACGATATCTCTCCATCCTTACCCCGATATGCCTTCAATCCTTCAAATATCGCCTGCCCATAATGAAGAACCATGGCCGAAGGATCCATTGAGAACTCCTTGTACCTGGTAATTTTGGCATCATACCAACCTTTCCCTTGTCGGTATTTCATCGTAAACATATGGTCGGTAAAATACCGACCAAAGCCGAGAGCAGATTCGTCCGGCTTGGTTTTCAGCTCAGCCTGCTGAGCTTTTTCAATGTGTAAATCCATTTTTGGCTCCTTACGCCACGAGAAGAAAAATCCGGGGCAATTTACAAATCACATCAATAAAAATTTGTCCGAAACTACCATAGTTTATTGTCATGAACCAATTAAAATTAATAACTTTCCTGAATTTGATTGAATTTTGTCCCCAAACAAGACTATTAGTAGTATCAGAAAGTTTCCTTAACCAAACAAAAAAACTTTATATTACACCATGTTAGAGGACAAAATATGGCACACAATTCAGTAAGCAAACATGCGCTTAAATATTTCCTCCTTCTTTTCACAATAGCCATACTGCTTGTTGGCAGACTGTTCTGGCCTTTCATCTCAACATTTATTCTATCTTTTCTGTTGGTCAATACCTTCCGCCCCATTTACCGTTATATAAATCGCTACACATCCAGCACTTTTGCTTCGCTTCTCACCTGCTTTCTCATTGTCCTACTGGTATTCATACCCCTTACGTTTTTTGTCATCTCATTATCCAACGAGGCCTTTGCTCAATTCCAATACATGAAAGAGATAAATTTCACCCTTAAATTAAAAGAACTTACCCAGAGCAACACTCTGTTCATTTCGGCCCAGGAGCACCTTCATAGCTTAGGAATAACTTTCACCGCCGACGACATCAGTCAAAATCTCGCAGAATATTCCCGCACAGTGGCCCTGTTCCTTTACAATCAGGCCAGTTCCTGGGCCGCCAATATTATTAATTTTATCGTCGATTTTTCGTTGATGATACTCATCATATTTTTTCTTTTGATCGATTACGACAAACTGGTTGACTTTATCCTACAGCTTTCACCTCTTCCCGATAACCAGGAAGAACAACTGATCAGTAAATTTCAGAAAATTGCCCAGGCAATCCTCGTCGGTAACGGTGTTTGCGGGTTGATCCAAGGTGTCCTTGGCGGAATAGTCTTTGCCTACCTGCAAATCGGTTCACCCGTCATGTGGGGCGGCATCATGGGGATCATGGCCTTTTTACCAATTGTCGGAATTGGCGTAGTCCTGATCCCGACGGCGATAATTTTTTTCTTGAAAGGGCAGATTGGCCAAGCTGTTTTTCTACTTGTTTTTTACTTTATACTCTCCATGAGCATCGAGTACCTGCTAAAGCCCAAACTTGTCGGCAGTCAGGTCAAAATGCACACCTTAATTGTTTTCCTGTCTATCATTGGCGGCTTGAGCGTCTTTGGTGTGCTGGGAATCATTTACGGCCCTCACATCATTACAGCCTTTCTGACTCTGGCAGATATCTACAGAAAAAATTACTCGCCACTTGCAATTGAGACCTAATAAAACAACAACACCCCAAAAGGACGAACCTTCCGGGGTGTTGTTGTTTTACGGTTGCGTACGGTAACAGGCCGTTAACGATTAGCCAACTCCTTATCGACCATTTGCCTCAAACCTTCCACACTTCGTTGCTTAACTCTTCTTCCGTTCACGAAAAGAGTTGGGGTTCCTCTTACTCCAGCAGCATAACCACTCTGAAGGTCAAGCTGAACCTGTTTTTTCAACTGCGTATCATTGCTGTCGGCTTCAAATTTTACCATATCGAGACCAATTTGCTGCGCAAGCTCAGTAATCTTCTCATTATTCAGCTTGTTATAATTTTCAAAAATCGCGTCATGCATTTGCCAGAATTTCCCTTGCTTGCCAGCCGCTAATGCAGCTAGGCCAGCCGCTTCAGCAAACTGATGACTCCGCAGTGGAAAATTTTTAAAGACCAGTTTCACATCATTCGGGTAAAGCTTGAGCACCTGCTCAAGTAAAGGTAGAACCTTTGCGCAGTACGGTCATTGGAAATCACTGAAGATCACCAAAGACACCGGGGCATTTTCAGGACCCTTGTATGGTGCCCCTGCCAGATCAAAAGATTGAACATACTCTACCGACATCAAACGGGTAGTTCCAGAGGCGGAATCAGTCAAAAAAAGTATATCACCACTTTCAGAGACCGCCACTTTATCAGCTTTCCCGTCAAATTTGACTTCCTCCTTGGGGCCACCGTCTGTCGGAAAAATTTCAATAGTCCCGTTTGGCGCCAACACATAAAAGAACTTCCCATCACCTGACACGGCTGTGTCTAAGGCCCCGCCTTTCCCCTTGTACGTGCTAACCGTTTCAGTTTCCACCGCAGCCTGACAGGGGGAAGCCAAAGCAATCACCAGCAATGCCGGAACCAGCAAAACCGCCCTCTTTTTAAAAAATGTCATAAGTATCTCCTTTTTGTTGTTAATAACTATTAAGTACCACATCCATGTCTGCCACATCATAGCTGTTGGGCAATCTAAACACAACGTTGTTACTCTTCATGAGGTCAGCTTTGTGAAAGAAAATGGCCAGTGGCTCTACATTTCAGGTGACCTCAAGGCGCTAGACAAAACTCCGGACAAAATCGGCAGAAATAGCCCCTGTCCCTGCTGCAGT